>JAUWQU010000082.1 GCA_030610965.1 Phycisphaerae bacterium | reverse complement strand
TGGTCGAGGATATGGAGGCGCCGCAGAAGGAAATCTATATTGTTACCGACATGCAGGAGCAGGACTGGAAGAATCGCTCCGCATGGTTGCGCGGCGCATTCAAGAACCTAGGCCAGGCCGCCCGCACATGTATTGTTCCGGTGCAGGGCGGCCCGGACAACCTGGCGATAACGAGTCTGGATCTTGTGTCCGGCGTGCTTCGCAAAGGCACGATTGCACGGTATCGTGCAACCGTGCGTAACTGCGGAGCGGGTCCCGTTGCGAATGTCAGGGTAAAGGGGCGGGTCAATAACATCACCGTTGATACCAAGACAATCCCCGCGATTGCGGCCGGAGCTTCCGAGACGGTCTCGCTGTTTGTTCATTTTCACAATCCCGGGCCAGTCCGCATTACGGCCGAGCTCGATACTGATTCGCTGCCGGTCGACAACGCTCGCCGAACCGTGGCCATCATCCGCGACCGTGTTTCCGTGTTGTGCGTTGAGGGTTCATCGGGCAGCACCCACAGTTCCGGTGGGTTCATCACGACGGCGCTCCGCGCTCGCGGCAATACTGCGGGACAAGAAAACTTTGTCGTGCAGTCGGTGCCCTGGGTTGATCTTCCGACCCAGGACCTGTCGCGCTTTGATGTCGTGATTCTGGAAAATGTCCCCGATATCACCCCCGACCAGGCCCGCGGTCTGGAAGAGTATGTCCGTGCCGGCAATGGCCTGATCTGGTTTGCCGGGGATAATACGGATGCGAAGGCATGGAACGAGCGTTCGGCGCTTGATGGAATTCCGCTGCTGCCGGCGGTAATTGCCGAAGCCGTCGATACGAGCGACGCGACGGGAGTGGGAAGACCGCTGGACCCGACAATGCCCGATCATTCGGTGTGCCGCCCGCTGCTCTCGCTGCCGGAAGATTTGCTCAGTGAAACACGTTTCCGGAAGCTGTTGCAGGTCAAGCCCTCAGTCACTAGCTTCACGGTGTTATCACTTGCCGGCACGGGTGCGCCTGTGCTTCTGGAGCACTCGATCGGGCGCGGGCACGTCTTCATGTTCACGACCTCGGCGGGTTCTGAATGGAACAATATGGCGGTGACGCCTGTGTTCCCCATGGTTCTCCAGCAGATGGTGACGTATTTGACCGCCCGCGAGTTTGAGAAACCGCGGTTCGTCGGTGATTCCCTGACGTTGTCTTATGTTGAGCAGCCGGATGCCAGCGAGGCCGTGTTTGATACGCCGTCGGAGCAAACGATCTCCGTGCCCGTCCGCGAGCATCGCAACCAGTACGTGGCTCTGCTCGACCACGCTCGTGAAACCGGCTTCTACCTTGCACGGGTGAGTGTCCAGGCTCCCGGCATGCCGGTGGCAGTCAATGTTGATACCAAAGAGTCGAACGTTAAATGCCTGACTGCGGCCGAAACGATGCGAAGTTTTGAGGACACGGGCATCACGGTAGCGCAGTCGGAAGCGGAGCTGCTTGATGGCGTAGAACAAACGCGCACGGGACGGTCGTTCTGGCTCTTGTGCATACTGACGGGCCTGGGGCTGCTTGTCATCGAGAGCCTGTTGGCGGATCGCCTGTTCAAGCGATCGGTATCCACAAACGAAACCACGCCGGCCTCGGCGCACTCGGAGAACGGCTAGATGATCGATTGGCTATTAGACGGTGAGGTCGAACAGTTCTTTTGGGCACGCCAGATTTCGACGGCGGCGATGCTGGCGGCTTTTGCCGTCGTCGTTCTCCTGACCGTGTTCCTTTACCGATGCGGTCAGGGGTTGCCGCTGCGTGTTCGCCTGGTGCTTGCCGCCAGCAGGTTGGTCGCTCTGGGCCTGATCGTTGCGGTCGTGCTTGAACCGACAGTGGGCGTCACACGGACCGACACGGTCAAACGCCGTTTGGCAGTTCTGATTGACGTTTCCGGAAGCATGTCCGTATCAGATCAGCGGAAGCGGCCCGAGGAGATTGTCGAGGCGGCCGCCGCGCTGGGGATGCTTGCGTTGTCAGAGGCAACTGATGCGAACCGGGCTGTCATGGCGCTTGATGCAAAGCCGCGTCAGGCGATTGCCGCCGCTTCGCGGCTCGACCTGGCCAAGAGCCTGCTGTCACAGTCGGCGCGTCCGGTGTTCGAGTCGCTCGGAGACGATCTCGACGTCAGCTACTACGCGGTTGGCAAGACGATGCACAAGCTCGGTGAGGGCAATTCTGGTAATGGGGGAAGCGGGACCGGAGATTTTCTCGCTGCGTTGCAGGCCGACGATTCGGGAACATCTATAGCGGAATCACTCGAAGCAGTAGCCAACTCCGACCGCGACGTGCCCCTGGCCGGTATCGTGCTGATGTCGGATGGACTTGATACTTCATCGCGCCGTGCCGAAGCCGCGGTCCATGACCTGGGCATGCGGGGCATTCCTGTTTATACCGTGCCGGTGGGTATTGCCGATCCCGACGACGTCTCGATCCGAAATATCATCATCCAGGAAGTCGCCTTCTCGGGCGACAAAGTTCCTGTTCGCGTCCAGATTCAATCCAGAGGCTATGAGAAACGGACAGCCGACCTGACCGTGCTCCTCGATGGAAGAAGTGTGGCTCGGCAAAATGTCTCACTGGAAGGTGGCATGCAGTTCGAGGACATCTTCTTCAATGTCGATGGACATGAAAAAGGAGCCGCTCGAATCGAAGTCGCCATTGAACCGTTCGACGACGAAGCGACCGCGGAGAACAATCGCGTCGAACGTAGCGTTCGCGTTGTGAATGAAAAGATCAACGTGCTGTGTATCGAAGGCAGCGCCCGCTGGGAGTTCCGCTACCTGCGTGCCATGTTGAAGCGTGATCCCCGGATCAACGCCACGTTCATCGCGACCCGTGCACAACCGGAATTGGCACGCAGTTCATCCGAATATATCGCTCAATTCCCCGAGAGTCGTGAAGAGGCATTTGCCTACGATCTAGTGATTCTTGGCGATGTCGATGCGTCCTTCTTCTCGGCGGAAGCCTTCCAGCGGCTGGAGGAACTGGTCAAGGAGCGCGGTGGATCACTGCTCATGCTGTGCGGCGCACGGCATTCGCCGGCCAGCTATGCCGGGACGCCGGTGGAACGCATGCTGCCGGTCGAGTTCGATCCGGAAGCTTCGTGGGAGGATGTGGATAACAGCGTATATCCCGTGCTCACACCCGAGGGCCGCAGCAGCCTGGTCATGACACTGGAGAACGATCAGGAAGAGAACGACCTCGTCTGGAGTCAAGTCGCACCGCTCTACCGCGTCCCACCGCTTCTCGAACCGCGCCCTGGGGCAACCGTACTGGTCGAGCTATCCGACACGCGTTCCCGTGCCAACCGTTATCCGCTGGTTGCCTGGCAGAGATATGGAACCGGCAAATGTATGATGATGGGAACGGATCGGTTGTGGCTGCTTCGCTTCAAGACGGGCGACAAATATCACTGGCGGGTTTGGTCCCAGTGTATTCAGTTCCTCACATTGTCACGACTTATGGGCGAGCATAAGAGGATCCGCCTCGAAACAGACCGGGCCACCTACCCGGTAGGCGGCCAGGTGATGCTCTACGCGGATCTGCTCGACGACGAGTACGAACCGATCACTCAGCCCGGTTTTGAGGTTGAGGTCAGTGCGCTGGACGCAAAAGCAGCGGGTGCCACGCCCCAACGGGTCACCCTTCGGCCTGACGCTTCGAATCCCGGTCTCTACGAGGGCTATTTCTCGCCGCCGCACCCGGGTCGTTACCGCGTAGAGGCAAATTCGAACGATCAGCCGCTCTCCAACACCACCGAATTTCAGGTCGCCGATCTCAAGCCGGAACTGGCCAACACGGACATGCAGATCGAACATCTGCGCCGGATTGCAGACTTGTCAGGTGGCGAGTGCCTCAGTATCTCGCGGCTTGAAGAGCTACAGACGTTAGTCAACCTCGAACCGCACACGGCCGTGATTCGCACGGAGCGCCCGTTTTGGGACAACGGCCTGGTCGCGTTCGTCCTGGTTGGCTTGCTGGGATTCGAATGGATCTTGCGCAGGAGGTACGACCTGCCATGAGTACCACTACCGAGCCTCTCCAGCTCCAACAACTCGATACACGGATCAAAGCCGTGTGGCAGCGCGGGCAGATGCTGCATCTTGCCGCGGGACTGCTGGCCTTTTGCCGATGGGCGGTCTTGTTGTTTCTTGTCGCAGTGGCAGTTGACTGGATGATGGATATGCCCGTAGCCGGTCGCGTCGCCATCCTGGTCACGCTGCTGGCCGTCTCGTTGTACAAAGCCTGGCAGGGCGGGTGGCGGAATCTGCGCGCGTTCGACGCCACGCACACCGCGCTGCAGCTTGAGAATCACCACGGCGGCCTGGAGAGCCTTTTGGTGTCAGCGGTCCAGCTCCGGGATCCCGCGGCGGTGGCCGGATCATCAGAAGTACTGCGCGACCGGACCTGTCGCCTGGCCGAAGAAGCCGCCGAAACCTTACACCCGGACGAGGCAGTTCCTTACCGGGGACTTCGCCATCCGGCTCTGCTTGCCATGGCGTTTGTGCTGGTCATTGGTGTCTTTGCCATTGTCAATGGGCCCTTTCTTGCGGCAGGTTTCAGTCGCTTCTTTGCCCCGTGGCTGGCGGTCGAATACCCCACGTACACGCAGCTTGACCTGGATGATGGCGATTTTATCGTCAAGGAAGGTGACGGCATTCGACTCCAGGCCCGAGTGTTGGGTGTGATTCCTGCCGCCGCAGAACTCACCTTGCGAACCGGCAAGGGCAAGCCGCGTGTGCGATCGCTGGCCATCGACGAGGGCGCGTGTGAATACCCCATTGAATCGGTCTTCCGGAGCTTCGAGTATCGCATCACCGCCGGCGACGCGCGCAGCTCATGGCATCGGGTGCGGGTGATTTCTTCTCCCCGCATCGAACGTGCTGAGGTGCGTATCGAGTTCCCGGCCTATACCCAGCGTCCTGCTGAGACAGTCGAAGCGCTGACGGTCACCGTGCCCGAGGGCACCCGCATGCATTGGAAAATCACGCTGGACCGTGCAGTCAGCAAGGCGGAATTCCGTCCTGCTGGAGAAGCCGCGATGCCACTGGAAGTCAGTTCGAACGGGCGCTCGGTGACGATGCAGCAGGTGGCGGCCGAATCCCGGGCCTACAGTTTCGGTTGGGTCGGCAAAGAGCACAGGTTCGCCTTCGACAGTCCGCGTCACTACGTCCAGGTGGCGCCGGACCGACCGCCCCATGTTGAACTCACTTCGCCCAAAAGCAACCTTTATGCGACCCTCCAGCGTAAACTCAACCTGGCCTTCCGCGCAAGAGATGATCACGGGATCGGCGAGACGGTTCTCGCTTATCGCGTCAACAAAACCACAGAATTAAAGGTTCAACTCCCAATGCCGACGGTGAGCGACGGAAGCGAACAACAGATCGACTGGGACTACCACGAAGCTCTGCCCGACCTCGCCGTTGGCGACACACTTTCTTTCGCGGTTGAGTTGACGGATCGCTATCCCGGTGCCGAAGGGCCGCACCGCGCAAGATCCGATGCGCGGCGATTGCAGTTCCTGTCGAAGGAGGACTACCTGAAGCAGATCGAAAAGCAGAAGCGTCGCCTGCTCGCGCGCCTTCGGACGATCTACCGGGAGGAACGTGCGGTTTACAATAGCGTCAGTCGCCTTGACCCGTCGGATGACGTGTTCATCCAGACGTGCCAACTGGAAGCGGTTCGTCAGGACCTGATGCGCGAACGCCTGAACGTGCTGCGGAGACAGATGAACGATCTGGTCGAAGACCTGGCCGCGAACAACATCTCGGACGCGGAACAAACCGCTTCGCTGGTCCAGCTCGCCTCGGACCTGCAGGCCATTGCGGACGAGCATGTGGGTCGTGCGGCTTCGATGCTCAGGGAACTGACTGCGGTCTCCGACGAAGCGAGACCCGGTAGGGATCCGGCCCCCGCGATACAGATGGTCAACAGTGCGGCACGCGAACTAGCCCTCCTAGTGTTTCAGCTTGGCTTCAAGGACGCCGCGGACGTCATGGCTCGCGAACTACACGCGACCGCGCAGACCCAAGCGGCCTTGCGGTTGCGAACCATCATGCACGGAAAATCGGACGCAGGCCGTCGTGCAGGGAACGAAGAGCTCGCCAAAGCACAGACGCGGCTCGCCGCGTGGTGTATCCGCTTGCTTTCCGCAGCGCCTCGGAACAAGGAGAGCACCAGCAATGACGCGCTGGTGGCGTTCAATCTGTCTCGCCTGACCAAGAAGCTGCTCGGCGCGGGAACGACTGACGGGATGCGTGAAGCCGCCTCCCTGATTCCGCAGGCTGAGTCCGAAAAAGCGGCCCGCCTGCAGGCGGAAGCGATCGCAGCATTGCTCGATGCGGAGTTCCGGCTGCGGCGCGGCGCGGAATACGAGGCGCTGACCAATGCCCGCGACCTCTTTGCCGCGCTGGCCGCCGGGCAGAGAAAGATGCGTGAAGAAGGCGCCGACATGAGCGCGGAAAAGCTCGCCCAATCCCAGGCCGCTCTCCACCGGCAACTCCATCTGCTACTCATGCCTGAAGTGCCCGCCCCGAGGCCGAAGCTCTACGACATGGTCGCACCTTCTGCCCCGCCGGTGGTTGATCTGCTCGCCGCTGCCGAACACGCCATGCGGGCGGCCTTGACCCAGATCGAAGCTGGCGACCGCGCGGCTGCAGCCGGTCATCACCAACAAGCACAGACCGCATTTGAGAAGCTGGCGGAGATCGCCGGCTGGCGGATGGAGGCCATGACCAAGAGAGCGCGCATGAAGGCCGCCGTTATCATTTCCGGGAAGCAGGCGGAGCAGCTGCTGATGTTTGAGGAACGCCTGCTCGTGCTCCTCGAGCAGACCGAAGATGCCGCCGACGACGAAGCGAAAACCGCGTTTCTCGCGGCGCTGAACCAGGCACTGGCCGATGATGCGGAGCGTTTTCTTCGCAACATCGTCCGCTGGAAGCAAGCCCAGACGAGCCCCAACGAAGATGATCTGGCGCTGATCGGCTGTCTCAGCCGCGTGGCGCGGGCCGTGGGCAAAGCCACCCCGTTGCTCAAGGAAAACAAGCCTGATGATGCCATCGAATTTCAGGAGCAGGCGCTCGATGCGCTCGAGGAGGCCGCTGGCCTGAACGAGGAATTGACGGCGACGCGCACCACCTTCGTCGACGTGCTTTCCATGACCGAGAGCGTCCTTGCTCCCAGCCCGAAACTGGCGGAGATCGAAGCCGAGCAGATCGACATGACCGCGCTCACCGAAAAGGCCAAGCCGGAAGAACGACCCAGCTTGGTCATTCCGCAGAAGAACCTGATCCACGCCGTGCAAGCCGTGGTGAGTTACCTGGATCCCCTGGCCCACAAGATTGAGTCCGGCACGGTGCTGCTGTTTGCCAAAACAGACATGGACGCCGCCGCGATTGGCCTGGAGACCGATGATATCGAAGATGCGCTCGACGCTCAGTCTTTTGTCGTGGAATCGCTGCAGGAACTGCGGGCCAAGGTTGATGATGTGACGCCGCAATACCGTTACGTGCTCGAGGTGACCGAGAACTTGTATGAGATCGTGCCCCAGAGCGCCAGAATCCGAACCGGCACGCGGCAATTGCTGGAGAAGGCGGAGGGCGCGCCGGATGCGGCGGCAGTGAAGACGCAAGTCAAGCAGTTCGGCGAACAACTGCAAAAGCTCACTGGCGAGGAAGGCTATGTTGCGACCGCGCGCCAATTGGAGAATGCGATCGGCAGCGGGGCCGCTGGAGCAGGAGCCGAGGACGCGTTGGACGACCTCATTGCAGACACTGAGGCGATGCAACTCCTGATGGATAATCTTGCCTTCCTCATTGCTCCGCCATTCGATCTTGCAAACATCCCGGAGCCCACGCCCGAGATCAAACTGCTCGAGGACGTGTTGATGCTGGCGGCGCACCACAAGGATCTCTCCCGCAAGACGCGAACTGCTACTCCAGAGCAATTGGCCGACTTCGCGTCACAGCACCGGAAGCTCGCAAGCAAATGCGCGGCGTTCATCCCCATGTCCAAATCACATCCGCACCTTGTTGCGGCGCACCGTCACCTGTCAGAGGCTGTCGCGAAACTTGAAGCCTCCAACCGTGCCGCGGCGATCTCCAGTCATCACGAGGCTGGCGAGATGCTGCGCTACTTCATTCTGGAGTATGCGCTGAAGTATGTGATGATCCCTCCCCCGGGTCCACCGCAGGATCCCGCACCACCGATCGATTCTGAGGAGCTCGTGGAGCAGGCAATCTTGCCCTTGTTCGAGCCCGGAGCCTTGACCGGCGACAAACCGAACGGTGGCCGCCTCGAATGGCAAGTGCTTGGCCGCCGCGATCGCGCCGCCCTGAACGAGAACTTTGCTAGAGAATTGCCGCTGGAATACCGGGCGATTCTCAAAGACTACTACGAAAGGTTGACGCGATGAATAACGCAGCAAGTGTCGTAAGGCGGGCACGCTTGTCCGTCTCTGGATGGACGGATAGGCGTGTCCATCCTACAAGCATCCTCGCCTGCTTCATCATCGCTTTTCTCCTGACCACGCCAACAATGGCCCAGCAGGACGGCGCACCGGAACTGACTCCAGAAGCGTCGCAGGCCCTCGACAAGGGACTCAAATACCTGCTCTCGACCCAGCACAAGGACGGGTCCTGGAGCAGCGATGGAAAGGGAGGCCACGACGTGGCCTGCACTTCGCTGGCCTTGATGGCGTTCATGTCCAAGGCCGAGTTTCCAGGCTTCGGCCCCCATGGGAAACAATTGGACCGTGGCATGAAGTGGTTGCTGAAAGAGGCGAAGAAACGGCCCGACGGATACATGGGGTCGGTGATGTACGAGCACGGCTATGCCACCCTCGCCTTGTCCGAAATGTGGGGGATGACCCGGGATACGGACGATGACGATGCGATCCAGAAGGCGCTGGAGAAAGCCGTGGAGGTGATCCTGCGTTCGCAGAGCCCCGGCGGCGGATGGCGTTACCAACCACAGGCCAACGGCGGCCAAGACCTCTCGTGCACCATGACCGTGTTCCACGCCTTGGCTTCGGCCCGCCAGGCGGGCATCGTGGTTCCGAACGAGACCATCGCAAAAATGGTCGAGTATCTCAAGGCAGTTCGAGATACCCAAACCGGCGGCTTTACCTACGACGGCCGCCCCAAAAAACTGTCCGCTGCCTGTACTGCCGGTGGCATCTACGTCGCGCAGCTCGCGGGGCAGCGGGACACGGAATTGGTCAATACCGCGCTCCGCTACCTCAAGGGCCTGTCCCCCGGCATCTTCGGCGAAAGCACGCCATACTATTACTACTCCCACTACTACGCGATCCAGGCGATGGTGCAGGCGGGCGACGAGGAATACTCCAAGTGGTATCCCCAGGTCCGGGACGCGCTGATCAGCAAGCAGACCGCCCAGGGGGCTTGGGGCAGAGCCA
>JAUWQU010000598.1 GCA_030610965.1 Phycisphaerae bacterium | reverse complement strand
TTCTGGGATTTCTTTTTGCTGACACGTAGCTGGAATCGAACCCATGCGGGATCACACCAAATTGCGAGCGTTCGAATTGGCGGATTCGCTGGCATTATCCTTGATGCCTGATGTACGCCCCGACCGTTTTTCCTGAAGCCTGAAGCCTGAAGCCTGAAGTCTTATACCCCATCAAATGATGGTTGTAGAATGTGTTATGATCCGCCAGGAAGAAATGCCGCTCACACCTGAACTGACGCCAGGCGCAGATCCTGCCTGCCGAGGACGAAGGTGACCTCCATTCCGCCGGCCCGGACCAGCGCGCCTCCGCGGTCGTCCTCGATCACCTCCAGCGGCCCGTCGATCTTGCGGCGGGAGAATACGCTGGCGGTCAGGGCCCTGCCCAAAACGCCGCCCGACGTCTGAAGGACGTTGTCCCGCTTGAGCCGCTGCAACGGGTAGGACTTGACGAACGCCCTGAACTTTACCGTCGAGGCCAGCGCGAAGTGCAGCCCGGCCCGCGAGCCGATTATCGTGCCGGCCTTCTTCTCGCGGTCGAGATGGATCTGCCCGCGAGTGTGCCAGAACATCTCGACCTTCTCCGGCACGCCGTTAATCAGGTCGTCCAGCACCACGAGCGTAACGCCCGTCTCGCTGGCCGGCTCGACGAGCATCACCACGTGCCGGACGAACCGCACGTTCTCGCCGCAGGCCGCCCCGGAGTCCATGGCGACGTAGCGGAATTCAGGCGCCTTGCGGCACTCGACGATCCGGCCCTGGGCGTCGATCCGCTGGTCGCGCTCGGCAACAATCACCGTGTTGTGGGCACGGCCCTGGACCTCGTAGAACTCCTCGCGAGCGTCCGAGAGGTACTCCCGGCTGTAGGGCGCACTGCCCTGGTCGGTCAGCAGCATCTCGCCGTCCACCTGGAGCTGGATGGAGTTCATGTCGCGTTGGGAATGGTTGGCCGACAAGTCGCCCGCCCTTGCCGCGACGTAGAAAGACGGCTTCGGCCAGCGGTCGGCCAGGGCGGCCCAGCCGATCTGGTCGAATACCTTGACAACCTTGAGGTCCGGCTTTTTCGGGGTCCGGGCTGTCGGCGGGCGGAAGAGCATCGCCAGCCCCGCCGTAGACCAGCCGGTGTTGTTCGCGTCGCGGTGGAAGGAGTACGTGTCCAGCCACCACGTTACCTCGCGGCGCTTGAAGTGCCGCGCAAGCAGGTAGAACGTCCCGGCCAGCGGGACCGAACTGTTGTCTCCGAACGAGGCTGGCTGACCGTTGGGCGTGAAGTACACCGGGAACAGCCCCGTCGAATCCATGCCCCGCTGGTGCAAGAGCGTCTGGTCGTCGGCCAGCCGGCTTGCCGCCTCGGCCAGGAGCAGGACGTACCGCATTGCGTAGCCCCAGTAGCCGAGGCCTTCGTCCCAGCCGCCCTCCCGGCCGAGGGCGTCGAAGAAGCGCTCGAGGTTCTTGCGGGCCTCGGCGTAGGCCTTTCGGGCATCGGCGCTCTCATCCGACAGGGCCAGGGCCGCAAGGCCCACGCCGGAGTTGACCACGGCGTTCCAGCCGTGGTAGCAGCTCGTCCAGAACGCCCCTTGCTTGCAGCCTTCCAGGTACGGGGTGATGGCCTTGGCCGAAATGGCGCCGATGAAGTCTTGTCGCATCTTCTCGGACAGGTCTTCCCAGAGCCAGTCCAGCCCGATGGCCACAGCGACGGCAGCCTCGGCCGTGCACAGGTCGGCGGCGATGTGGTTGTGGCATGGATCTACCCATGCAGTCCAGCCGGCGAGGTTGCGAAGCTCCTCGATCGCCCGGTCGCGGTATGCTGGGTTGGGGTCGATGTGATGGCTGATGAGCAGGTCCATCACCCGCCCCTGCACGCCGCGGGCCGAGAGCACCGCCGATGCCCAGTTGCCCTGGAGCCACAACGCCTGCCACTGGGTCTCGGTCAGCGGGGCCGACTCGAGTATCAGCGCGCAACGCCGCCGCATCGCGTCGAAGATGCCCTCGAACGCGCCGCGTCCGGCCAGCTTCCGCAGTGCCGCCAACTCGTCCCGATTCGCCAGTATGCCACGTCTCATGCGTTTGTCCCTGTCCCGCCTTCCGTACGTCGTGCCCAAGAGGATAAACCCGTCGCCCGCAAAACGCAAGGCGGCTTCGGCCGGGCGGCGGTAATGCCTCAGTTACAAGGGGGCTCACTTCGCGAACCCGCCTCGGCGGGCTATTGACCGGGCGGGGCAAGCCAAAGCAGCGTCTGCGCCGCCGCACCAAAGGGCAAGCCGCGGCCGAGGCATTCTCCGATTTGGAGTGACGCCGAAAAACGCGACAGCCTATGGAGTGCGGCGGCGAAGACGCCGCTTTGGATTGGTCGCCGAAGAACCAAGCGGGGCGATCTCAATAAAAAGGGCAAACCCACCGAGGCCCCCGAGGGGCACCGCACAGAACAGCCGTCGTGTCGGTCTTATTGAGAGAGAGGCATCTCTCGGAGCAGTTGACTAAGACACGTACGTCCTGCGCGGCATCCCCTCGGGGGCCCTTATGGGCTCGCCCTTAGGTTCGGTTTTGCGGATGAACTTTGTCCAATGCTGCTTTGCGAAGAACAAGGCCTCCTTGCCCGGCTGCGCCTCAGCGAAGCCGGGCAAGGTTGAACCCAGTGTTTGCTGCCTTATCAGGGCCTTCGACGCCGGCGGACCTGTCCGCCATAGCCGACGCAGCCTTTAGCGTCGGCGACGGCGGATCAGCGCCATCGCGCCGACCGCCAGCAGGCCAAGCGTCGCCGGCTCGGGAATCACGCCGGAAGCGCCGCTGCCCTCGCCGTAGTGGTCCTGAAGCAGTTGCAGGTCAGTCCAGTCGACGCTGCCGTCGCCGTTGAAGTCGCCGTCGGCCGTCGTGGCGCCGGTGCCCGTGCCGATGTTGGCCTTGAGGATGATGTAGTCAGCGGCATCGACATCGCCGTCGCCGTCGGCATCGCCGGCAAGCACGTCGGGGGCCAGAGCGCTGAGGACCAGGTCCTTGCCATCGACCGTCAGCGTCCCGACCCAGTCGCCCAGGAAAGAGTACCCCGGCAGGGCGCTCATCGTGCCGCCCGCGGACGCCACGATGAACGACTCGCTTCCAGTAATGCTGCCGACCAGAAGGCTGTCATCGATGCTGAAGACCATGTTGCCGTCGAAGGTGATGTCGCCGGTGGCCGTAATGAGGTCCCAGTCGGTTCCTTCCGTACCGGTTGGGGCTTCGAACTGCCATTCGTAGACGACACCGTCGATCAGGGCCAAGTTGCCCTGGGCCGTCAACTCGCCGGCGCTGTCGCCCGGAGCCCACACATCGAACGTCACCCGATGCGGGCTGGTGATCGTGCCGTTGCCCGAGACTTTCCAGAAGTGGTTGTTGTCGGTCTCCGGGCTCAGCCGCGAACCGGCGCCGATGAACACCTCCGTGCTATTCATCACCACCCCCGGGGCGCCCAGGTAGATGCGGGCGCCGCCGAGGATCTCGATC
>JAUWQU010000485.1 GCA_030610965.1 Phycisphaerae bacterium | reverse complement strand
CACGAGCCTGGGATGCTGGTGGCCCTTCTGTATGGCGTAGCGGCTGCCTCTCGGACCGTGTGCGCCTTCTACGATCTTGGGCCACAAGGCAATGATGGCGCGGGCCTTCTCGAACTGCTTTGAATTGTGCGGCTTTCCGCTGAAAAGAAAGTGCGTTATACCAGCCATCCGGCAGATGGCAGGAAGTCTGGCCTCTCGTTTCTTTCTTCCCATATCGCCGGAGACGACTACCCATCCTCCCTTCGACAGTTTGGGAATCCACTGGCGATCATCCGAACCTTCTCGCATCTCGAAATCTATCAGATGCACAACTTCCGGGGCGGGGCGATAGAAGGCGAGCAGTTGGCCTACGGCACGGGCTATTGGCTTGCCGATGTTTTCATCGAAAAGGATGCGAACCGGATCGCTCATGCAGCCAAGGCTCCCCCCAGGAAATCAAAATACCCTATGGCCAGGTTGACGTCCTCCACGTCGACTCCTAAAGCGTCGGCTGCGTCCATCGGGTTGCCTTCCGCGCGATAAGCGTTGACCAGAGCATCGGCAGTGTATCCGCAGTGAGGTAGGAACGGCTTGCCGAGCTTTCTATGAGGATCCATCACAACCTTGCGGTTCTCGTATGTGAACGCATCGTAACTGACTGCGAGACGATTCTCGTCGAAAGTCAGACTCTTCATGTAAAGCTCGACCACTTGGCGAATGACCAACTGATTCCTGTGTCTTCCTGAGATTTGGACGAGATCGTTGCGATCCGGAATCTGGATAAGGATGTCCTTATCGAGCAGGTAGGTCTTATGCGGCATCGCAAAGGGATGCTCTACGCCGTATGTCTTGCGCGCAGTCTCGATAGCATCGCGGACCTTCTGGAGCGGCACCTTCATTTCCCTCCGGATGGCTCGAATGGCCAATGCCTGAACGAAATCCAGAAAAGTAACGATCTTGTCGGGATTTCCGGGCTTCTGAGCGTTGATAACCGGTGCCGCGGTGCGATCACCGTGTACCCACCTGGCAAGGGTCGGCGTGGTGAGTCGCGCATAAAAGGCCGCCTCTGAGGGCGTATATATTCCAACCCCCAACATGTTGTCTAGCGCTGTCCGCATAATCCGAGGCCCCTTTCAAACGCCTATGCTATTATAAGAAGTTACGGTGTGCCAAGTCAAATCGTGTTGGGGATGTTGAAGACCCGCCCGTCTCAACAGCCCTCGAGGTACGCCTTGCTCAGCAGCAGGCCTTGCTTTTCGGTGGCCTCGGCGCCGTTGAAGTTGGCATCCTCCATCTCGATGGACACCATGCCCTCGTAGCCGGCCTCGGCGAGGATGGCGAAGCCTTTGGCCCAGCGCATCTGCCCGTGGCCTGGGATCGTGTACCGCCACTGGTTGCCGCCCCAGCGGATGGGCTCGGCGAACGTGGCGGGCTGTTCGCAGCCCAGCTCGTAGAGGCGCTCGCCGAGCAGTTCGGTGTCCTTGCCGTGGACATGCCCGACGCGATCGGCGAACTCGCCCAGGAACCGCAGCGGGTCGATCCCCATGCGCAGCAGGTGCGACGGGTCGTAGTTCAGGGCGAACGCAGGCGAGGGAATCTCCGCAAACAGCGCCCGCACCGTCTCGGGCGTGCAGCACAAGGCCCCGGGGCCTGGCCAGCCTTCGATCACAACGCGCGCGCCGCACTCTTGAAGCACGCCGGTCAGTTGCGAGTAGGCGTCGACCATGTGGCCGAAGTTCTCCTTTCGCGGCAGAGTGGGATCTTCCGGCAGCATGACCGTGAAGAAGTTCTTCACATCGCCGGCGCAGTCGCGGATGCATTGAATCGCCTCGGCGACGGCTTCGTCGCGGCGGGCCTTGTCCGGCGTGAGGATGGCCTTGAAGTCCGGCAGGTCGGCCGAGCCGACCGCGAGGCCGGCCTCGGCGACCTGGCTGACGGCGCCTGCGCCTTTGACGTCCAGGCACTCAAAGCCGTTGGCTTTCGCCCAGGCGATCAGTTGCCCGAGGTCCTTCTGCCAGTCGCTCCCGTAGCGCCGAAACCCGATCCCAAACTGTCCTGTTCGCGTGTGGCTCATTTATGTCCTCATTTCTCCCGGCCGGCTTTTGCGGGGGGCTGCCTGTCGTCTATGCTCACAACGGATTGGGCGATCAGTTCGTGGGCGGTTGCGGCATCTCGGGCAGTTCGGAGCTTGCCGAGCACTTCCCGCCGCGACAGCCAGGCTATCTTGGCCATGAGTTGGAGGTGGATTTCGTCTCGCGTCGCGCAGATCAGGAAGAAGACATGCACCATCTGGTCGTCGAGGGCTTCGAAGTCCGTCCCGTCCGGGCAGATGCCCAGTGCGATCGCCGGCTCGGGGAACATGCCCGCGATCGGCTTTCGCGGGTGGGGCAGGGCCACGCCGTGGCCGATGGCGGTGGTCATCATCCGCTCGCGTTCCAGCAGGTCGCCAAGCAGTCGGCTGGGGTCGGCGGCAAAGCCCGTCTGGACCAGCGGGGCGACGATCTGCCGAAGCACCGCATCCTTTGGGCCGGGCTTGATGCCCAGGCTCATCAACTCCGGGCGGATCATCTCGTGGAGCGGCAGCAGGGCGTCTTCCCGCCGGGCCACCTCGTCGAGCCTCCCGGCCGGGAGGGTCTGCATCTGCGCCACGAGCCACTCGCGGACCAGCGACCTCATGAACCGCCACTGGCTTGCGACCTTTGCCGCGGGGATGTCACCCCGCTGTGCCATCCGAACGATGGTCTTTTCCGCAAGTTGCAGATACTCCGCAACCTCGGAGACCGTCATTATCTCGTCGTTTTCGCCGTCGGCGCGGGCCATGGTATTCCTTCCAGGCGAGTGCTTCAGGCGCCTGTGATTTGTCGCCGGCTATTGTAGCGAAATGTCCCGGCCGGTCAATGGGCAAAGCGATCTTCGCGGTCCATTTCAGGGCGGCATAATGCCTCATAGTGCCGTCAAAGGCCGGCTCCCAAATTATCCGCGGGCGGGCCTCGCTGAGAAATAGCGGCCCGCCGGGCTTCAAGGTGCGTTTCATACTTGTTGTTCCAGAGTCGAACAAGGCACTTCCAAAAGGACACCGTTATGAAACGACAAGATCAAACGGGCATCGCGCGGCGAATGGGCATCTCTCGGCGGAAGTTTCTTGCCACGGCCACGGCCGCGGCCGCGGCGCCGTACTTCGTTCCGGCGGCCAGCCTGGGCGCGGACGGGCGGGCGGCGCCGTCGGAGCGCATCGGCGTGGCGATCGTCGGCGTCGGCTCTCGCGGCGGCGGGCACCTTAATGCAATGCTGGGCTTCGCGGGCGCCCAGGTGGTCGCCACGTGCGACGCCAACAAGCCCAAGGCGAGCGCAGGCGCCAAGCGCGCCGACGCCCGTTACGGCGCAAAGGCCGGCAGCGGCTGCGCGTCCTACAGCGACTTCCGCAAAGTCATCGCCCGCCCGGACGTCGACGCGATCTTCATCGCCGCGCCCGAAAACTGGCACACGCTCATGGCCGCGGCCGCCGTGCGTGCCGGAAAGGACGTCTACTGCGAGAAGGCCCTGAGCCTGACCGTTCGCGAGGGCCGGCAACTCTGCCAGGCCGTCCGGCGATACGGGCGAGTGCTCCAGGTAGGCACGCAGCAGCGGTCCGACCGGCGCTTCCGCCACGCCGCCGAACTGGTCCGCAACGGCTACCTCGGAAAGCTCCAGCGGGTGCAGGTCGGCGTGCCCGGCGGGCGGTCGCTGCCCAACGCCAAGGCGACGCCCGTCCCGGCCGGGCTGGACTACGAAATGTGGCTGGGCCCGGCGCCCTTCACGCCGCACAATGATCTCAAGTGTACGTTCAACTGGTACTTCATCTACGACTACTGCGCGGGATGGATACAGTCCTGGGGCGTCCACCACCTGGACTCCGCCCTGTGGGGCGTGCCGTCGCTGCTGGCCAGCCCGCTGGAGGTCTCCGGCTCGGCCACGTTCCCGACCGACGGAATCGCCGACACCTCCATCACCTGGAACGTGGAGTTCAAGGCCGCCGACGGCGTGACGATGGGCTTCTCGGATAACAAGCGTTTCCCGCAGGGCGTGCGGTTCATCGGCGACAAGGGCTGGGTCCACGTCAATCGCGGCGGCATCAAGTCCGAGCCTGCCTCGCTTGTCAAGGCGGTGATGAAGCCCGGCCAGCAGCGGCTATACGAGTCCAACAACCACCACGGCAATTTCATGGAGTGCATTCGCACCCGGCGAGACCCGGTCGCTCCCGTCGAGGCC
>JAUWQU010000614.1 GCA_030610965.1 Phycisphaerae bacterium | reverse complement strand
CTGGCGACCTGCGGCGTGGATTGTGCCAGGCCCGTGGTCATGCTGAACCTTGGTGCGAGCTTCGGCACGCGCAAGATGTGGTCGGCCGAGAAATACGCCGCGCTGGCCGACATGCTTATCGAGCGGCGGGGGGCGCAGGTCATCATCAACGCAGCCCCGGCCGAGCGGCGCATTGCGGGCTGGGTTGCGCGTGCGATGCGCAATGCCCCGGCCGTCAGCTTCGCCGACCGCGACAACAGCCTGGGTCTGCTCAAGGCGCTGCTTCGACGCTGCGGCCTGCTTGTGACCAACGACACCGGCGCGCGCCATCTGGCCGCGGGGGCGGGCATTGCGGTGGTGACGATCTTCGGCAGCACGGACCCCGAATGGGCGAGAATCGACTACCCTCGCGAGCGGATCGTCCGCCTGGATGTCGAGTGCAGCCCGTGCCAGCAGAAGCTCTGTTCCCAGCCGGCCGGGCCGGATTATCACAAGTGCCTCGAGCGCGTCGGGGCGGAGATGGTCTATGCGGCCACGGAGGAGTTGCTGGACGAGTCGGCCCGGCCTGCGGCCGTCGGCGCGGGAGGCCGGCGATGATTGCGGGCGACGTGCCGGAAGGCGTGCTTGCCGCCGTCAGGCTCGCGGGGCTGGACAGCGTGGACGGCGCGTTCGCCTACGAAGGCGGCGAGGACCTGGATAAGCCGGGCCTCGGCCATCGCCGCCGGACGCGCCTGGAGCTGCCCGACGGCCAGGGCGGCGCGCACGTTCTGTACCTCAAGCGTTATGGCCGGCAGGGCGTCAGTGCGGCGCTGCGTCGGTGGTGGACTCACGGCAGGCGCTGGAGTGCGGCGCGTGCGGAGTTCGAGAACATTCGCCTGGCCCGGCAGGCGGGCGTAGCGACAATGCGGGAGGTGGTCTGCGACGAGGACCGCTGCCCGCTGGGAGCGATGCGGAGTTTCGTGATAGTCACGTCCGTGCCGGGCGATGCGCTCGAGCGGTGCTTCGACGCATACCTCGCCGGCCATGACGCGGACGCGGTGGCCGCCTTGACGGCCAGGCTGGCCCGCATGGTTCGTTCGCTTCACCGGGCGGGGTATGTTCACCGCGACCTTTACGCGGCTCACGTGTTTCTTGATGAATCGGCCGCACCCGGCGAACTGTACCTGATCGACCTGGCTCGGATGTTCAGCCCGCGGGTGCGGAAGCTGCGGTGGTTCGTCAAGGACCTGGCGCAGTTGAAGTATTCAATGCCCGCGGCGTGGACGGCGGGCTATTGGCCGGCGCTGCTGGCGGAATACCTCGGCGGCGCTGGTGATCGCCGGCGGCGGATGTGGGATGATATGATTGGCCGAAAGGTGGAATCGATGCGGCGGCGCGACGCGCGGCGCGGCCGGCGCAGCGAGGAAGGCAAGGCGTAATGAAGGTGGCTTTGGTCATCGAGCGATTCGATCCGAGTCGCGGCGGGCGTGAGGTATCCACGGCACAGATCGCCGAGGGCCTGGCTCGCCGCGGGCAGGACGTGACGGTATTCTGCATGGCCGCCGGCGCCGGCGGGCAGGGCTTCCGCGTTCAGGAGCTCAAGTGCTGGGGCCTGGATCGCGCGACGAAGCTGGCGAGCTTCGCGCGATCCGTCCGCGGCGCGGCCCACGACGGCGGGTTCGACATCGTCCACGCAACGCTGCCTATTCCCGCGGCCAACGTGTTTCAGCCGCGAGGCGGGCTGGTGGGCGCGCAGGAGGCGGCCAGCCTGCGAAAGCGCCGCGGCATGGAGCGTTTTCTGACCCAGCTCGCCCAGCCGCTCAACGCCCATCGCGTCAAGATGCGTTCGATGGAGCGAAAGCTCGTGGCCAAGCCGGAGACGCTCTGCCTGGCCGTCAGCGAGATGGTGGCCCGGGAGTTCATGAACTACTACGCGCGCGACAAGAACGTCCGCGTGATCTACAACGCCGTGGATGCGCCCGACGTGCCTCAAGGCCAGCGGCGCCAGTGGCGGCAGGAGCGGCGCGACCAGGTCGGCGCGGGCACGGGCAGCCCGCTGTTTCTGTCGGTCGCGACGAACTTCCGCCTCAAGGGAGTCGCCCAGGCGCTTGAGGCGTTCGCGAAGTGGTACCGCTCGCCAAATGGTTCGCCGGGGGCGAGATTCGTCGCCCTCGGGCAGGGGAAGGTCGCGAGCTACCGCTGGCTGGTCAAAAAACTCGGCGTTGCCAAGCAGGTGCATTTCGAGCCACGCGCCGACAACGTCTGGCCTTGGTACGCCGCGGCCGACGCTTGCGTGCTGCTCAGTTGGTACGACCCATGCAGCCGTGTCGTGCTCGAAGCGGCCCGCTGGGCCGTACCGTCGATAACCACTGTATTCAACGGGGCCGCTGAGATTCTCGCCCGCGGCGCGGGGCTGGTCGTCAGCTCGCCGGACGACATAAACGCGGTCGTCAAAGCCATGGCCGACCTTGCCGACCCGGACCGCCTGGCCGAACGGCGCCAGGCCTGTCGCGACGTGGCCGACGAACTGAGCATGGACCGCCACGTCCAGCAACTCATGGAAGCCTACCGTGAGGTGGCCGGAAAAAATGATTGACCACCCGCTGATGATGCTGGTCCTGTTTCCGCTGGCGGCGTACGTGATCGGCGCGACGCCGTTCGGGTTTATCATAGCGCGGGCCAAGGGCGTCGACCTCCGCAAGGTCGGAAGCGGCAACGTGGGGGCCACCAACTGCGGGCGAGTGTGCGGCCGGGGCTGGGGATGCCTCTGCTTCGCGCTGGACGTCGCCAAAGGCCTACTGCCGGTGGTGATCGTGGGCGTTCTGCTGAGGTCGGCGGGGATACTCGACGATGCGACGGCGGAGAAACTCGGCGTCCAGCCGTGGGTGCCGAGCGTCATGCAGCAGCCGGCTTGGCTGCTGACGGGCTGCTGCGCGATCGCGGGGCACATCTTCTCGTTCTGGCTGCGATTTCGCGGCGGCAAGGGCGTGGCCACGGCGCTGGGGGTCGTGCTGGGCATATGGCCTTACTTCACGCTGGCCGGGCTGATCGTCCTGGGCGTGTGGGTTGCGGTCACATTGATAAGCCGATACGTGTCGCTCGGCAGCATAGTGGCGGCTGCGGCGTTCCTGCCGGCCTTCGCGGCTGGAAACTGGCCGCCGACGGCGCTTTGGCCCATGGCCACGTTCGCCGGTGCGATGGCCGGGCTGATAATCTTCCGTCATCGCGGGAACATATCGCGGCTTATCGCCGGCACGGAAAACAAGATCGGCCGCCGCAAGGCGCCGCCGGCGTCGTGAGTGGTGGGGCAAATAAAACGCCCCCGGCGCGCACAATCGCCGCGGAGGGGCGTTACGGGAACTGGGTTCCGCCGCTATCCCGGCGGCCGCCGCCAACTCCGTTGCCTCGTCTGCGTCCTCGGGGTCGGCGGCCGCGTCGGACGC
>JAUWQU010000009.1 GCA_030610965.1 Phycisphaerae bacterium | reverse complement strand
CCGTCCGCGGAAGTAAGCCACGATCTGGGCAGGCAGGTCCGGGTAGTCCGTGGCGTTGGTCATGTTGAGCCACTGGCGCGGTGAGTACGGTTTGCCGGAAAGGGCATCGGCGGGCACGGCGGACTTCCAGCCCAGCGGGTCGTCGCCGGCGACGATCCGGCAGGAGACATCACCGCCCGCACCCGCCGGCTGGGCGAACTCGACCTCGCCATTGCGGCGGCGCAGGCGGACGCGATTGTCCCCCGCGCCGTAGGCGACGGCATCGACGGCCTCGTGCGCGACAAGCTCGCTGGGCAAGTCCACGGTTGCATCGCCGCTGGAATCCCGGCCAGTGGCGGGGTAGTGGGCAAGGTCGTTGGCATCGGGGCGGATTGTCCACGGGGCGAATCCCGCGAGCTGCCCGGTCGCGTCGCGGAGGGGCTTGCGGAGGCAGAAGGCCCAGTATCGGTCGCCGCTGCCGTAGAGCACGACGGGGTACTTTCGGTAGTAGGCCAGCCGGCTGGTGAAGTCGGTGTTCTCATGGAGGTGGCCGGCGGCGATGTTCAGGCCGAGCTTGTCGGTCGCGAAACGCGGCATCGACAGGTGGTTGGTGACCTCCATCAGGCTGTGGTCGCTGACCAGCACTATGTACAGATCCTTCAGGATGCCGTCGCGGTCCAGGTCGCCCAGGACCCGGCCGATCTGGCGGTCGGTGTGGCGGATCGCGTCGCGATACTCGCTGCTGAGCACGCCGTGCTGGTAGGCCCGGAAATCCGGCGCGAGGCCGTAGATTACCGTCACGGCCGGCCAGCGCCCGCGAGATTTGGCCAGGTTAGCCATCTCGCCGAGACGATAGAGGGCGATGCGGTCGACCAACTCGTACATCCCGAAGCCGAACGCGGGCGCCGCCGAGAGCCGGTTCTCATAGAACTTCGTCGCGCCGCGGTGCGGCTGGAAGAACAGCGAATAAGTGGAGCGGTCGCCCAGTTGCTCGTAGATGGTCGCGGCCGTGTAGTCGCCGTCGAGCGTGTTCTTCTGGGCGATCGTATTGTAGTCTCGCCAGATGAGTTGGTTGCGGTCGAACCAGTTAATGCCGGTAACTTGGTGATGGCCGGGAAAAAGCCCGGTTACGAAGCTCGTCATGTTGGCAAGCGTGACCGATGGGATGTTGGCGCACGCGCGCGGCGCGTACAGGCCGCGATCGGCAAAGTACTTCTTCAGCGCCGGCAGCTCGCCGGCATCGAGCATTTCCTGGAAGATCGCCGCGTTCAGGCCGTCGACATAGAACACCAGCACGCCGCGCTCGCCGGAGAGGTTGGCGCCTTTGAAATCGAGCCCGAACGAATTCGCGTCGCCGCCGGGTGCGGGCACGCCGCAGCCTGGCAGCAACGCTGTGCATGCCAGCAGCAAAGCCGAAAGTATCCACACACGCGTCGTCTTGCAGCCGGGCTGGTCGGGAAGGCGGCTGGGACGGATCATGTTCGTCTGTGCTCCTGATGCGGGAAGGAACTCATAGGTCACAGGTCATGGCGACACCGCAGTATAGGGGATCAGGTCGGCCGATCTCAAGCTTCGGCTTCCATGGCTGGGCACGCGGCGTAAAAGCGGCGCAAAAAAAGTCCCCGGACTTATCCGGGGATGGAGAGTTTCGTATTTGGCGGCGGGCTACTTCTTCTTGGCCACCTTCAGGCCGTTGGCTTCCGGCAGGAAGTCGTCATCCGTCAGGCCGGTGTTGAACTGGATATCCTGGAAGACGTATCGGCTGGAAAGCTTCTCGTCCCAGCCATAGCCTTCTATGCACACGGGTACGAGGTATTCCCGATCGATGTAGACGAGCGTTTTCCAGGCCGGGTAGTCGTCCTTGGCGGGCAGGTAGCGTTCGAGGACGATCGTCTTTCGGCCTGCCACTTCGGCGAAGCCGCCGAATGTCTCCTTGAGATCCCCGGCGTCGCGTGCGGCGACGTAGACCTTGACGAGTTCTTCCATGCCGCAACGGAAGCCGAAGAGGTTCACCGGGCGAAGCGTGTTCCGCATGGCGTCTGGCCCGTCGGGCTTACGTTGGACGGCCCCGCCGGCCAGCATGCGGAGAAAACTATTCGCCGGGCGGACCAGCATGTTGTTGTCGTACTTGCCGTCGACGTAGAGCACTCGGTCGCCGAGCGGGGCGTTTCGCGTCCACTGCATGGCCACGCTGAAGGGCGATTCCTTGAACTTGGCCCGCACTTCCTGCTCGGCCCCGAGCTTCCCGCTGATCCGCTCCTGCTTTATCAGCGTGCAGGTGTAGTCGCGGTAGCTGCGGCCGTAGTTGGCCAGGCAGTATTCGAGCAGGGCGATGTGGTTCGCCTTGGCCAGGTTGAGCACCTTCTGCTCGACGGTCTTGGGGTTCGCATCCTGAGTCTTGGCGATGGCAACGGTGCTGTCCGTGTTGGTGCCGGGGATGCACTGGATGCAGAAGAGGCCGACCAGCAGAAGGCCGACGAGATACCTGACCCTGCGGTTGGAAGGACGAAGCAGTTGCTTCAAAGACATTCGTTTACCTCGGTCAGTTGGACTCTTGCGTCGCGCGACCGGCGAGAAAGCCTAAAGCTCTTCCTCGCTACCATAATTCATCGGCACTTGGCCCGCCAAACATTTGGGCCTTTTGCCGAAGGCAAGTACTACTCGTCGTAAGGAATCTCAACGCGGTCGTCCCAGAAGCCCAATTTAAGTCGCGACAATACATGCTCGGGGGGGTGCGAATCAAGCTTTTTCGCACTTCTTTATCAGATTATTATGGCTCGTGCAAATCGTGGGCATCTGCCCTTATTCCGTCGCGACGGGGGCATTGAGGCCTTGACGCCGCAGGCCTCGGCGGCTATCTTCTAGGCCCGCGGCCGGGTCTATGCCGGGCATCATAATCACGTAAACCTTTGCCATTGGAGCGATAATGAATCTTGTCACAGGCGCCAGCGGCCTTTTGGGTAGCCACGTCGTGGAAAAGCTCCTCGCCATGGGCGAGCCGGTGCGAGCCCTTGTTCGCCCGTCCAGCGACACTCGCCTGCTGGATGAGTGGGGCGTCGAGAAGGCTTTAGGAGACATAACCGACGCCCAGAGCCTCGTCGAGGCCATGAAGGGGGTCAAGCGGGTCTACCACGTCGCCGCCCAGGTCGGCGACTGGGGGCCGTGGGAGCGTTTCGTGGTCGTCACCATCGACGGCACGCGAAACATGCTTGCCGCCGCCCGTCAGGCGAAGATCCAGCGGTTCCTACACGTCAGCAGCATTTCCGCCTACGGGCACCCGGACGGCGATGGGCTAGTGCTCGACGAGTCGGCGCCCCTTGGCGTTAACCTCCACAAATGGAGCTATTACAGCCGTGCCAAGGTCGAAGCCGAGAAGCTCGTCTGGCAGGCCCACAGCGCCGGCGACGTGCCGGTTACGGTGGTCAAGCCGAGTTGGCTCTACGGCCCGCGCGACCGCGCGAGCATGCCCCGGCTGATCCGGGCTATCCGGGCCGGCAAGGCCAAGCTCATCGGCGACGGCACCAACCGCCTGAACCTGACCTACGCAGGCAACGGGGCCGAGGGGTGCGTCCTGGCGGCCACGAATGAAAAGGCCCTGGGCGAGTCGTATAACCTCTCCAGCGACGGCCCGATACAGCAGCGGGAGTACATCAACAAGATCGCCGAATGCCTCGGCTGCCCGCCGGTTACGCGGAAGGTGCCCTATGGCGTCGCCCGCGGCGCCGCGTTTCTGATGGAGTTGTTCGGCCACATGCTCGGCCGCAAGAAGCCGCCGCTGGTTACGCGGTACTCGGTCTGGCTGATCGGGCGGCGATGCTTTTTCTCAAGCGAGAAGGCCCGGCGCGAGTTGGGATGGGAGCCCACGGTCGGCTATGACGAGGGAGTTCGCCTGGCGGTGGAATCGTGCCTGAACAAAGCATGACGGTCAGAGCGACGCCCTGATTTCCGCCAGCAGCACCTCCATGTTCAACGGCTTGGACAGGCACACCCGGGCGCCGCAGTCCTTTATCTTCTGCACGTTCTCGGGCGAGGGGTAGGCCGTCATGGCCAGCACGTCGGCCTGGCGGGTGGATTCCTGCGACTTTATCAGCCGGCAGACCTCGTAACCGTCCATGCCGGGCATTCGCAGGTCGAGTATTACCACGTTGGGCTTGAGGGTCGCCACGATCGTGCCGGCGCGGAAGCCGTCGTGGGCCTCGACGACCTCGCAGTCCGGCATGGAGGCCTTTATCGCCCACGCGATCAACTGCGTGACCGCCGGCTCGTCGTCGACGATGACCACCCGGTTCGGCACGGAATCCAACTCTGGTGGCATGGGCATCTTGTGCTCGCGGAGAAACTTGACGAGATCCTCCGACGCCACGCGCCTGTGTCCGCCGGGCGTCCGGTGAGCCTTGAGCAAATCCTGGTCAATCCAGTTGGCGACCGACCCCGGATCCACGTGAAGCATTCGGGCAATGGCAAACGTAGACAGATTCTTGGCCATGCAAACGTTCTCGCACCGAACTGTATTAATTTGCGCCCACGGTATTTACCTATTATACTCCTGTCCCCAAGACGCGGGGAAACAAAGTCTAGGAAAGTCCATAGTATTCCGATTCAGCTCTCTTCCTGGAACCCCTTTTGGCAAGCAGGGTTGCGGAAGTTTTTTATCTGCATTGCTCTGCCGCCTGCCCCACAGGCCCGGCCGAGGCGCATACGGGCCGCCCGGTCTGGCACTGGCCGCCCCCGAGACAGGCCCGCAAAGTGTTTTGACTCCGGGCCGGCAAGTCCACATAATCCATCCCGACTGGGCGAGCTGCTCGGACAGTCAAGACCAATCATCCTGAAACAATGGAGCACTTCCTATGATTGTCGCCGGCGCTGCTTTGGTTACAGGAGCGGCCAGGGGAATCGGTGCGGCAATCGCCGTCGAGTTGGCGCGGCGCGGCTTCGACGTGGCGGTCTTCGACGTTGCGGATGCCGGCCAGACCGTCGCCGACGTCAGCGCCGCCGGGCGCAAGGCCCTGGCGATTGTCGGCGACGTTGCGAACCCCGCAGACCGCGCCGCGGCCCTTGCCGAGATCGAGGCCCAGTTCGGCCGGCTTGACGTGCTGGTCAACAACGCCGGCGTCGCGCCCAAGGTCCGAGCCGGCATCCTCGAGACTACCGAGGAAAGCTACGACCGCGTGATGGCGATCAACCTCAAGGGTCCGTACTTTCTGACCCAGGCCGTCGCCAACTGGATGATCCGCCAGCGACCCGACAGGCCGGACTCGCCCATGTGTATCGTGAACATATCCTCCGTCAGCGCCTACGCCGCAAGCGTCGGCCGGGGTGAGTACTGCCTTTCCAAGGCGGGGGTTTCCATGGCGACCAAGCTCTGGGCAGCCTGCCTGGCCGACTGCGGCATCAACGTGTACGAGATCCGTCCCGGCATTATCCGGACCGACATGACGGCCGTGGTGAAGGAAAAATACGACAAGCTCATTGCCGACGGCCTGACTCCGATTGACCGCTGGGGCGAGCCCGAGGACGTCGCAAAGGCCGTCGGCGCCTGCGTCGGCGGCGACCTGAACTTCTCCACCGGCGAAGTGATAAACGTCGACGGGGGGTTCCACTTGCGGACGCTATGACCCGTCTTCGCCTTCGGCTACGACGTGGCAAGCCCCGCTACCGATTACCGCGTCACCGCTGGGCCGGGCCAGTGGCGGGGGGCAGGCAGATCTTCAGGTTCGGCAGCTTGATTTTCGGGGCGTTGGCGGCGGGCTTGGGCCAGGGGGCGCTGTTGGCGTAGGCGCCGTACGCGGATGCGTCGCTGTTGTCGCCGGGGGCCAGGAAGCCCTTCAAGGACTTGCCCATTTGCAGCTTGGGGTCGAGTACGAGAATATCACGTCGGCAGGTGATTTCCGAGACGGGATCGACCTGAACCTTCACGCCGTCCCTGGCGTCCGGGTCCTTCACCGAACCGTGGCGAGTGATGGGGAAGGCGTAGGTCTTCGATCCGCCGCGGCAGAACAGGACGCAGTCCGTTACGGTCGGGGCGCAGTCGGCGGCGATCAGCACGCCCGGGCACTGCCCGGCGATGATGCAGCGGCGGATGACCGGCGCCGAGCCGTCCATCATGCCGATGCCGAACCCCCGGCTGATGATCGTACAGTACTCGATGACAGGCGCGGCCTCGTCGCGGGCGAATACGCCGTAATTGCCGACCGGCGAGACGATAACGCAGTGGCTGAGCGTCGGCGTGGCCTTGTTCCAGGCGACGAACGCGCAGAACTCGCTGTCGCTGGGCAGGAGTATGCATCGTCGTATCGTAGGACTGGCCGACTCGCCGGCGGCGCGGATCATGTAGCCGTGGCTGCCGGGGGCGCTCACGACGGTGAGGTCCTCGAGGACGCTCTTGCCCTGAAGCTCCAGGCCGGCGCCCATGGGCTCTGGGCATCGAACCTTCAGGACCGTGTTGACGGCCCCGGCCCCGATGAGCGAGACGCCGTCGGGTATCACCAGCGATCCCACGTCGTACACGCCTGCCTGGAGACGTATGACGTCGCCCTTGCGGGCACGTCGCAACGTCCTGGCCAGGGCGCTGCGGACGCCGCTGTTCGGCGAGGCCGGCTCTTGCCCGGCAGTTTTCCCGGCGGCGGTTTGGGAATCCCCAGGCCGGGTCGATGACGACTCGCCGTCAATCGGATCGCCCTCGTCCGGCTCGTCGATGAAGCCTTTGGACGGCGGGCCCTGGCCGTCCTCGTCGGCGGGCTCGGTCGAGAACGCCACGCCCCGCATTTCCACCGTCTCGGCCGAGGCGCCGCGCACCAACTCGTCCGGCTGTCCGCACGCCCAGAGCAGCGACCGCGCCACGACCGTCGCCGGCGCCTGACGCCTCGCGGGGGTGGTGCCGAAGACGTTGTCGGCGATCAGAACGATCCGCCCTCGGCCCAGCACGCCGACGGCAAGGGACGGCGAGCCGCTAGTGACGCCGCGGGCTAGGACCGTGTAGCGGCGATCGAGGGAAAAAAGCTGGTCGGCCGGGTAGGGCATCTGCTCGTCGGTAAGGTCGTAGGTGATCGGGTGGCCCTTGCCGGCGACGTTTCGGACGGTCTCGTACTGCATGTATCGGTTGTAGAACGTGGCCTTCAGAGGCAGCATGCCGGGCGTGCAATACTCGTGTTTGATCCCGCGAGCGGCCAGCGCCTTCGGCGCCTTCGCGCCGGCCGGATAAACCCGCAGCGGGTTCGGCTGGAATACCACCAGCCCGCCGCCACGCCGGACATAGCCGGCGAAGGACTCGGCGTAGGCGTCCAGAGCCCCAAGCAGCAGCGTCCACTCGGGCATGAGAACCAACACCTCGTAGTCGTCCAATGCCGGCCTGCCCCGGCCGAGGGCGAGAACATCGTATTTCACGTCAAGCCGGCCTAGCTTTGCCGGAAGCGAACCGCGGTTCGCCCGCAGGGCGCGTCTGAATCCCGCGGCCGATGCGGACGCGTTGGGATCGCCTGCCCATGCCTCGGCGCTCAGGTCGATAAGCCCTGCGCGAATCTGCGCCTCGGCGGCCCCCGCGCCGCCGTCGGTGGGATGTTTCATCGCAGAGGGCGTCGAGGATGCAGGGCTTGTGTTGGTGGCGGCCTGGCTCGCCCCGGCCGCGGGGGCCTGCGAAAGCAAACACAACGCAATTGTCAGTGTGGTGCGAATCATGCTCGACGCTCGTTTGGACGTTCGTGCTGCCCTTGGGTTCCCGCTGTTTCGCGGGGAGTGGGTCTGCCACCAGATTGAACCGTCCCCCGAAGCGCGCGGACCGCACTGCTTGGCATGGCCGGTGCGGCCCGCTTTGCGCCGAGCCCGCCGGTGCGCATGAAAAAAGGCCCGCGACTGAAACCGCGGACCCGATTACTGTCCGTCCGTTGCCTCGCCCAAAGGCGGCGGGGCTTTCAGCGCTGGCGGAAGACGATCCGGCCCTTGGAAAGGTCGTACGGGCTCAACTGGACCAGGACACGGTCTCCAGGCGTGATGCGGATGTAGTGCCGCCGCATCTTGCCGGAGATGTGGCCGATGATCTCGTGCTTGTTGCCGCCGACTTCGATTTCCAGCCGGAACATGGCATTGGGAAGTGCAACCTTTACGATTGCCTCCACCTCGATGACATCACCCTTGGGCATAAAGCTCCTTCACGTGCATAGGTTTCGATGATAACCGCGGTAATATAGCATGATGGCCCAACGAGGTCAATCCGCAGGCTGACGGTAAAATATAATCAAAAACCAAGCCCGTTGACAGGGCCCCGGACAATAGCCAATGACCAATCCTGAATGCCCAATGCTCAATGTTCACTGCCGAATGCCCGACGCTCGATGTATAATGCCCAACAATCGACCGGCTTGGCCACCGCGCTGGGCTCTGCCCAGTTGGGCATTGAGCGTTGAGTATTGAGCATTTGGCATGGCCCTGCCGCGCCGCGGGCAGACACCAGGAGACCGCCGACATGACCCAGACTATCGACGAGCCGCTCGTAAGGCACATCGGAAAGCTCAGCCGTATCGAGTTGACGGATGAGCAGGTTTCGACCTTCGGCCGGCAAATGTCGGCCATCCTCGATTACTTCGGCAAGCTTTCCGAACTGGACACCGACGGCGTCGAGCCGATGGCGCACGCTGTCGAGCTTCGCAACGTCCTTGCCGACGACGTGCCCGGCCAGAGCCTCACGCCGGAGGCCGCACTGGCCAACGCGCCGAAGCGCGACGGCGACTTCTTCATGGTTCCCAAGGTCATCGGAGACAGCCAGTGAGCGACCTGACGGAACTGACCGCCATCGAGCTTGCCGACCGGATTGCCGCCGGCGACGCCTCGGCCGAGCAGGCCGCCAGAGCCTACCTCGACGCCATCGACGCCCGCGAGCCGACCGTGCAGGCCTACAACGAGGTCTGGGCCGACAGGGCAATCGAGCAGGCCAAGGCCATCGATGCCCGCCGCGCCGCCGGCCAGGGCATCGGCCCGCTCGGGGGCGTGCCCGTGGCCGTCAAGGACAACATATGCACCACCTACGGGCGGACGACGTGCTCGTCGAAGATCCTCGCCAACTTCCGCGCCCCGTACCAGGCGACGGCCGTGGACAAGCTCGAAGCCGCCGGCGCCGTCGTGCTCGGCAAGACCAACCTCGACGAGTTCGCCATGGG
This sequence comes from Phycisphaerae bacterium, assembly GCA_030610965.1. GTDB lineage: Bacteria > Planctomycetota > Phycisphaerae > SM23-33 > SM23-33 > JAUWQU01. The sequence goes on along the minus strand of JAUWQU010000009.1, from coordinate 7,692 downwards.
CTCGTCCACGGAAAACAGCGGCACCAAGCCAACGCGAAACCCGTGGGACACCGATCGCGTGCCAGGCGGATCTTCCGGAGGCTCCGCCGCCGCCGTCGCGGCTCGCCTGTGCGCGGCGGCTCTCGGCAGCGATACCGGCGGATCGATCCGTCAGCCGGCCGCGTTCTGCGGAGTCGTGGGCCTCAAGCCCACCTACGGCCGGGTCAGCCGATACGGGCTGGTCGCCTACGGGTCCAGCCTCGACCAGATCGGCCCGCTCGCTCGAGACGTCGCCGACGCGGCCCTGCTGACCGGCGTCATCTCCGGCCACGACGGGCGAGACTCGACCAGCGTGCCCCGCGACGTGCCGGACATGCTGGCCGAACTGGACAAGCCGCTTGAGAACCTGCGGATAGGCCTGCCGCGCGAGTTCTACTCCGACGCCCTGGACGCCGAGATCAACCTGGCCATTCACGCCGCCGCCGAGGCGTACAAGGACGCCGGCGCCGAGATCGTGGAGGTCTCGCTGCCCCACAGCCGAATCGACATCGACGAGGCCGGAAAACTCTCCAGCTACGCCGCCGCGTGCTACTACATCGTCGCCATGGCCGAGGCGTCCAGCAACCTCGCGCGGTATGACAGCGTACACTTCGGCCATCGCACGGCCGAGCGGTGCGACGACATTATCGAGTTGTACTCCCGCAGCCGGGCCGAGGGATTCGGCGAGGAAGTCAAGCGGCGCATCATGCTGGGCACGTACACCCTCTCTGCCGGCTACTACGACGCCTACTACAATAAGGCCCTGAAGGTCCGCCGGCTGATCAAGAACGATTTCGACGCCGCCTTCGAGCGATGCGACGTCTTGCTTTGCCCGGCCACCCCGACGACGGCGTTCAAGTTGGGCGAGAAGACCGACGACCCGCTTACGATGTACCTCGCCGACATCTACACCGTGAGCGTGAACCTTTCCGGCCTGCCGGGCCTGTCGATCCCGGCAGGGCTCAGCGCCGCCGGCCTGCCCATCGCCATGCAGTTGATCGGCCCGGTCTTCAGCGAACCGACGCTCCTGGCCGCCGGGCGAATGTACGAGAAGGCCTCAGCCACAAGCTGCCTGGCCCCGCCAATGGTGAAGGGGTGATGAAATGAACGACGTCGCTGTCGCCCCCTCGTGCCGTCAGAACAGGAGTCAGCCATGCCTGCTATCACCATAAGCCGTCTCGACTTTCTTCGCGCCGCCGCCGCCGCGGTCGGCCTGGCGGCGTTGGGGAAACTCGCCCGCGCCGTCGAAGCCGAAGGCGCCCCGGCCCCCTCTGCCGGCCGGGCCAGCCGGCCCAATATCGTCCTGTTCCTGGTCGATGACATGGGCTGGCAGGACACGTCCGTGCAGTTCCACACGGAGCGGACTGCCGCTAACGACCATTTCCGCACGCCGAACATGCAGCGACTGGCCGAGGGCGGGGTCCGCTTCACCAATGCCTACGCCTACCCTCTGTGCTCGCCGACGCGGGTGAGCATAATGACCGGCCAGAATGCAGCTCGCCACCACGTCACACAGTGGACGCTGCGCGCGGATCGCGACCCGTCGAGCAATCACAAGACCCTGCGCTCGCCGGCCTGGCGGATAGAGGGCCTTCAGCCTCCGACCATGACGCTGCCGCGGATCCTGGGAAAGCGAGGCTATCACACGATCCATTGCGGCAAGGCGCATTTCGGCGCCTACCGCACGCCAGGCGAGGACCCTTGCAATCACGGCTTCGACGTAAACATCGCCGGGCACTGCGCCGGCGGGCCGGGCAGCTACTGGGGCGACAAGAACTTCTCCGCCGCCTGGCGATCCGGCGACCGCATCTGGGACGTGCCCGGCCTGGAGAAATACCACGGTAAGAAGATCAACCTAACCGATGCCCTGACCATCGAGGCCAACCATGCCGTCGAGCGAGCGGTCCGGGCCGGCAAGCCTTTCTACCTGTACATGTCCCATTACGCCATCCACGCGCCGTGGGAGGCCGACCGGCGGTTCGTCCAGAAGTACCTCGACAAGGGCGTCGACAGCCGAGAGGCCGTCTATGCCTCCATGATCGAGTCCATGGACGACAGCCTCGGGAGAATCCTCGACAAACTCGACAAGCTCGGCGTCGCTGAGAACACCATCGTGCTTTTCGCCTCCGATAACGGCGGCGTTACCCATGGCGGCCGGGGCAAAACGCCAACCGGCACCGGCGCGCACACGCACAACAGCCCGTTGCGGGCCGGCAAGTGCTCGATATACGAGGGCGGCATCCGCGTTCCGATGATCGTCAGTTGGGCCAAGCGCAAAGCCGACAACCCGCACCAGAAGAAGCTCCCGATCCGCCCCGACAGCATCTGCGCCGAGCCGGTCCACGTCGATGACTTCCTGCCCACGATCTGCAACTGGGCCGGACTCGACGCCGCCAGGTACGTAAAGGACCTCGACGGCTGCGACGTCACCGGCTGCGTCACCGCTCGCAAGGGCTTTAGACGCCCCGGGGAGCTGCTCTTCCATTACCCGCACGTCTATTGCTACATCCCGCAGCGCGGCTACGCGCCGCACAGCGCGATGCGCGACGGCAAGTGGAAGGTCATCTACTTCTACGACAGCCGCAAGTGGGAGTTGTACGACCTCCCGGCCGACATCGGCGAGACCCGCGACCTCTCCGGCGAGAATCCCGACGTCCTGGCCAGCCTGGCGAAGAAGCTTGTCAAACGCCTGGCCGACTGCGGCGCCCAGTATCCCGTAGACAAAGCCACCGGCAAGGAAGTCCCGATCCAGTTGCCCTGACGCCGCCGTCGGCCCCGGCCGCAAGGACCAAATCACAAGCATCAAATAGCAGACAAATCCCAAGCTCCAAACGACAAGGACCAAACGTCCCCAAGGACATGCCCGGCAAACTCCGCCATGGCGAACCGGGTTGCGAAAGACCATGGCCGCGGACCCCAGCGGCGCCGGCGAGTTGCCATCGCCATCCAGCCGACCGCCCACGGCGGCTCACGACGCCCATGTTGCACTTGCCAGGCCGCGGGAATCTGGTACAATGCGGCACTTATCATTGGGCATCGAGACAAGCAGGAGATACTTGGAAATGTCAGTAAAAGCGAGTCAACTTCGCCGGGGTCAGGGCGTTATGTGGGAAGGCGGGGTCTGGGTGGTGTTCTCGTCGTCGCACGTGGCCAAGGGCAAGGGCCAGAGCTACATGCAGATCGAGCTTCGCAACGCCAAGACCGGGCAGATCATAGGCCGGCGGTTCCGCGTCGACGAGGGGCTTGAAGAGGCCTTCTTCGAGCGAAAGAAGATGGAGTACCTCTACACCCAGGGCCAGAATATGGTCCTGATGGACCCCAACGACTACGAGCAGTCGGAAGCGCCGCTTTCGATGCTGGGCGACAAGACGGTCTACCTGGTTCCCAACATGGAACTGGAGTTGGCCTTCGCCGAGGGCGAGTGCGTCGGCATCGAAATGCCCAATACTGTGGAACTTACGGTAACGGACACCCCCCCGGCCCTGAAGGGCGCCACGGCCACCAACCAACTCAAAGAAGCCATCTGCGAAGGCGGCGCGAAGATAAAGGTCCCACCGTTCGTCGAAAACGGCACGGTCCTCAAGGTCGATACGCGAACCAACGAATATCTGGGACGGGCGTAACTCTATTGCGCGGGGAGGGCGGTCCCTCCCGGCGGCGGCCGAGGGCTATGCCGAAGCCCCCGTCTTTTTGAGCGAGGCCCGATGGGGGGCATCCCCGTCGGAAGGGGCAGGTTGAGAACGCCCCCGAAAGTGTCGGGCAAAATCGCGGCCACCGGCGCTACCTGCCGACACGGGGACGCTCGCACGCCGCCATTGAGAACTTGCGCCGAATGCCGTACAATGCCAGCCGTTCCCGGCAGCGTCTTATAGCCTATGGCAATCTCTGGCTGGGCGTGGAAGTCTGCATACGCAGGTCGGGACAGGGAGACCCACGCCAGAAAGGACTCACGAATGGCTGTAAATGCGGACAAGGTAAGGATGTGGAAGGCGGACGTAGCCGCTTCGGTGGACTTTTACAATGAATGGTTCTTGGCGTTCGCACCCAAGGCCTACCGCGAGACGCGGCAAGAGACTACGGAGCACGTCAAGGCGGCCCTGAAAGCCACGGACAACATGCGCGATATCTCTCCCGAAGTGCTTCGCAGCAATCCGGGCGTCTTGTCCGTGCTGCGAATGGCCACCGCACCGCCCTTGGCGGTGGATCGGCTGATTGGCTTGGCCGGTGTTCCGAGTAATCTTGTCAAGGCGATGGGCACCCACGGCAAGATTCCGCCTCGCATGGCTGACGCCGATCTTATGCGTGCGCTTGAATCCATCGGCGAGATGATAGAGCGCTTGGCCGACAAGGATATCCTTGCCTGGCTTGAAACCGGCAAGACGCCTGGCAAAGGAGATGTCTACCGGGCCGCCACAATTGTGGCGGACCGACTTTGTGGGGCTGTGGCGAATCCCATCATCCGAAACGCACAAGAGAAGCGCCAGCTTGCGGCTGTGAAGGGATGGCTTGAGACACGTGGCTACACCTACCTTGCCACCGGAGAGGGCACGACGGCGGATGGCATGAAGCCGGGCACGTTCTGCTTTCATCTGAACGTACCGGTCAAACAGGAAAGCGGCCGTAAGGTTAACATTCCAGTTGACGCGGCAATCATGCCCAAGAAGCAGAAGGTGGGCACCATGCCACTTTTCATTGAAGCCAAGTCTGCCGGCGATTTCGCAAACACTAATAAGCGACGCAAAGAAGAGGCCGTCAAGATTGCGCAACTGCGATCAACCTACGGCCGAGACATTGGCTTCATTCTGTTCTTGTGTGGGTATTTCGATAGCGGCTATCTTGGATATGAAGCGGCAGAAGGCATTGATTGGGTTTGGGAACACCGCATAGACGACCTGACGAAGTGTGGGCTGTGACATGCATACGAAAACACCGATTGAAGCTGAACGCTTGGCCCTGCAAGATAAGCTTGATTTGCAGAAGACGCAGATTGAGAGGAACAGGCTCGGGCAGTTCGCGACTCCTACGGGCTTGGCTCTCGATATTCTAAAGGCTGGCAAGCGGCTTCTTGGGGAAAAGGACACAATCCGGTTCTTGGACCCGGCTATTGGAACCGGCAGCTTCTACTCGGCGCTGCTATCGGTCTTCCCTGAGGAGCAGATTCAGTGGGCTAGAGGCTTTGAGATTGACGACCACTATGGCGAACCCGCCAAAGCCTTGTGGGGCGAGCATGCACTTGATACTACGCTTGCCGATTTCACTTCGCAAGTGCCGCCAGAGAATGACTCTGACAAAGCCAATCTGATTGTCTGCAATCCACCTTATGTTCGACACCATCATCTAACGCCGGCTGACAAGTCTCGGCTGCACACGGCCACGCTTCGGGCTTCCGGTGTGGCGTTGAACGGCCTTACTGGGCTGTACTGCTATTTTCTTTGCCTGAGTCACGCTTGGCTTGCCAAGAACGGCGTCGGTCTGTGGCTTATTCCGAGCGAATTCATGGACGTGAACTACGGTGCTCCGATCAAGGATTATTTGCTTGAGGCAGTGACCTTGGAGCGGATACACCGTTTTGACCCTTCCGAGGTTCAATTTGGTGATGCGATTGTCTCTTCGGCCGTTGTCTGCTTCCACAACTCCCCGAGGCCGCTTGGGCATGTAGTTCAGTTTACCTACGGTGGAACTCTGGAAAAGCCCCGCATATGTCGGGACGTTTCGGCGGACACTTTGGCACCCAATCGCAAGTGGACGCGCATACCCTTCGCGGATACGGACGTCACAACAGAATCAGCAATACGGTTTGACGACCTTTTCACTATTCACCGGGGAATCGCCACGGGAGCGAACAGTTTTTTCGTGCTGTCGGCTGAGAAGGCCGAGGCCCTTGGATTGCCTGGAGCAATGTTGAAGCCGATCTTGCCAAGTCCCCGGTATCTCGATGTAGACGAAATCAAAAGTGACAGTGAGGGACTTCCGAGAATCGACCGCCGACTTATGCTTATTGATTGCGGGTTACCCGAAGAAGAGGTTAGGCGGGAGTTTCCGCAACTGTGGGCCTACTTGAATGAGGGCGCGTCGCAGGGGATCAGCGAACGATATCTCTGCAAGCACCGTGAGCCCTGGTATTCGCAAGAGAACCGCTCCCCGGCCCCGTTCTTATGTACCTACATGGGCCGGCATAAAGAAGACAAGACCGTATTTCGCTTCATTCTGAATCATTCAAGGGCTACTGCCGCAAATGTCTATCTGCTCTTGTATCCCAAGCCGCGGCTTGCGAGGGCGATTTTCGGAAACAAGGATAAGGTGCGCGCGGTATGGAAGGCGCTTTGCAGTATCGACCCCGAAAGCATTACGGGCGCAGGTCGGGTCTATGGAGGCGGGCTGCACAAGCTTGAACCGAAGGAACTCGCGGCAGCGCCGGCTGATGCGATTCTTGAGGTCGTCCCGGAAGCCAGGCCTTTGCAAGCTACGTTGTTCCCTGTGTAGGCCCAAAACAAGCTGATACCGTCTGACCTGACGGCCGAGAGGAGTTCGAGGCTGGGCCTTGCCCATTGCATTTGGGCTGTCCCGGACGTACTTTCGCGGGCATGGGCACTAGCGCCAAAGCCGTCGCGATTATTCCGGCTCGGTATGCGTCTACTCGGCTGCCGGGCAAGCCGCTGCTTTGCCGGACGGGCAAGCCGCTTATCCAGCATGTTGTCGAGGCCGTCGCGGGTGCCCGGCGGGTCGGGCGGATTGTCGTGGCCACCGACGACGAGCGGATCGCGGCGGCTGTGCGGGGCTTCGGCGGGCAGGTCGTGATGACCCGGGCGGACCATCTCTGCGGCAGCGACCGGCTGGCCGAGGCGGCGGAATTGCTCGGCCTGGGCGACCAGGAGATAGTCGTCAACGTCCAGGGCGACGAGCCGGAGATTCCGCCGGCCTGCATCGACAGGCTGGTCGAGCTGCTCCAGACCACCCGCGCCGAGATGGCCACGCTGGTCACTGCCCTTGACCCCGGCGAGGCCGGCGCCCCCAACCGCGTGAAGTGTGTGACCGACAAGACCGGGCGGGCGATGTACTTCTCGCGAAGCTGCATCCCCTTCGACCGCGACTCTGCCAGCAGCGCAGCCTACAAGCTGCACCTGGGCATCTACGCCTACAGCGCGGGGTTTCTCAGCCGGTACACGAAGCTGCCGCCCACGCCGGCCGAGCTGGCCGAAAAGCTCGAGCAGCTCCGCGTGCTGGAAAACGGCTGGTCCATCGCCACGGCCGAGGTGAGCTACGACGGGGCCGGCATCGACACCCCCGCGGACTACGAGGCCTTCGTAAGGCGAGCAGTAGCCGGTAGTCGGTAGCCGGTAGTCGGTAGCCGGTAGCCGGTAGCCGGCAGGACTATCTGAGCCCGGGGCGGGAATTTCGGAAACCCCCGGCCGTGTCGTGCGTCATAACGTTTATGGTTCTCAGCCTGTATGGTCTTCTATTGCCTTTAGTAACCGCCTCCTTCAGGAGATGATCTTATGAACCAGCGCGTCCGTGTTATCCGATGGTCCTTGTGCTTGATGGTCCTGGCTTGCCTCGTCTCGGCCGCGGTAGCCGCGCCGGCGACGAAGCCGGCCCGGCCGACGAAGGTCTACGTGCCCTACGATAAGCTCAAGGGCGTCTTCGAGGCCGACAAGCAGGGCGTCTTCCTGCCAT
>JAUWQU010000796.1 GCA_030610965.1 Phycisphaerae bacterium | reverse complement strand
GATGAGGGAGCTGGGACTCGAACCCAGAACCTACGCCTTAAAAGGGCGTTGCTCTACCAATTGAGCTACTCCCCCTTGCATGCGGGCATCGGCCGGTGGGGGGGCGTCGGCCGGGCCAGGCGGGGGGTCTAGGACTCCTGTATTTCGGTCGTTTTGGCGTCCAGGATGTCGGAGACCTTCTTCTCGTATTCGCTTGTGAGCTTCTGGACCTGGTCCTTGGCCTTGCGGGCCTCGTCCTCGGTCATCTCGCCGGCTTTCTGCTGGCGGTCAATCTCCTTGTTGCCGTCTCGCCGGGCGTTGCGGATGGTAACCCGTGCGGCCTCGGCCATCTTCTTGACCTGGCCGGCGATCTGGTTGCGTCGCTCGCCCGAAAGCGGCGGCACTCCCAGGCGGATCAGCTTGCCGTCGGTCATCGGCGTTATGCCGACGTCGCTGGCGAATATCGCCTTTTCGATGTCCTTCAGCGACGCCGGGTCGAACGGTTTGATGATAATCATCGTAGCGTCGGGCGTGGATATAGTCGCCAACTGGCGCAGGTCCGTCGGCGAGCCGTAGTAGTCCACCTTTACGTGCTCGACCAGGCCGGTCGAGGCCCGCCCGGTGCGTATGCCGCGAAACTCCTTGCGGAGGTAGTCGACGGCCATGTCCATCTTCTCTTCGGTTTCCAGAAGGGCATCGTCAATCGCCATGGTCCTGCTCCTGTTCTCGTGTAGCCAGTCGCCGGCAGCCGGTTGAGCCTATGGTGACGGCGAGTCGCTTGCCGTTTTCACCGGCTATTGCCCACAGGCTACTGGCTACCAGTCAGTCAGCCGGTAACCATTGTGCCGACCTGTTGGCCGGTGAGGACCTTCACCAGGTTTCCCTTGTTCAGCAGGCGGCACACGACTAGCGGAATCCGGTTTTCCGAGCAAAGCGCGAACGCGGCCTGATCCATTATCGCCAGGGCTTGCCGCATCGCCTGGTCGTACGTCAGCCGGTCGTACTTGCTGGCGCCTGGATTGATCGTCGGGTCGCTGTCGTAGACGCCGTCGACCTTGGTGGCCTTGACCAGCAGGTCCGCGCCGATCTCGCTGGCTCGCAAGGCCGCGGTGGTGTCCGTCGTGAAGAACGGGCTTCCGGTCCCGCCGGCAAAGAGCACCACCCGCCCGGCCTGGAGGTGACTAACCGCGTCGCGGCGGTTGAATGGCTCGCAGACGGTCGGCATGGGTATGGCGCTCATGACGACGGCCTCCCAGCCGCGGCCCTCGATGGCGTCCCGCATGGCAAGGGCGTTCATAACGGTGCCCAGCATTCCCATGTAGTCGGCGGTGACGCGGAGGATATTCGGGTCGCCGGCCAGGTCGCGGGCGCGGAACAGGTTTCCGCCGCCGACGACCAGGCTGACCTGCACGCCCAGGCCCAAGGCGCCCAGTAGCTCGTCGACCGCGGCGTCGACGGCCGAGGCCTGTATGCCGCTGCTGCCGGCCTCGCAAAGCGATTCACCGGAGAGCTTGATCAGCACTCGCTTGTACATTGGCTGGGCGGTCATGTCGCGATGCGTCCTTGTTTCAGCCGCCGACTGCGTACCTCGCGAAGGCCGTCACCTTGGCGGCGCCAAGGATCTGCTTGACCTGCTTCTTGTCGTCGCGGACGAACATCTGCTCGACCAGCGCGCGTTCGGCAACGAACTTGCGAATCTTGCCTACAACCATCTTTTCGGCTATTTCGGCGGGCTTGCCTGAGGCAATTGCCTCATCGCGAGCGAACTGTCGTTCCTTCTCGACCAGTTCGGCCGGGATGTCGTCGGCGCTGATGCCCATTGGGTCGGCGAAGGCGATGTGCATGCACAGGTCGCTGAGGGTCTCGTCGGAGACCTCTCCCTCGACGCCGACGACGACACCGACCTTCTTGTTATGGTGGAGGTACGTGCCGATTCGCGTCGCGGCGATCTTGATTCCGCGGGCGAAGCTCATGTTCTCGCCGATTTTGGCCAGGGCGGCCTGGACGGTTTCTTTCATGGCGTCGGTGGCCTGCATGTCGCCGACGGGCTCCTCGGCGGCCTGGTCCACGAGCTTGGCCAGCATTGCCTGGAACTCGTCGTTGCGGGCGCAGAAGTCGGTCTCGCAGCGCGCCTCGACCATGACGGCGCCGCCATCGAGGGTCTTGATGCCGACAAGGCCTTCGCTGGTGGCGCGGTCGGCCTTTTTCTCGGCCTTCACCAGGCCCTTCTTGCGCAGGATGCCCCTGGCGGCATCGATGTCGCCGTTGGCCTCCTGAAGCGCCTTCTTGCATTCCATCATGCCCCGGCTGGTCTCTTCACGCAGGGCCTTGACCATTGCAGCGGTTATTTCAGCCATCTTTCGTCCTCGGTCGTTATCGTTTCTGCGACTTCAAGAAAACGGCGCGGCGAGTTCTTCTGCCGCGCCGCGGTAGTTGTACTGTCCCGACTCAAGCCGGGATTCGGATTACGCCGGCTCGCCCTCTGCGGGTTTGGCCTCGACGGGTTTGACCTCGACGGGGTTGACCTCGGCTGGCTTGGCCTCGGCGGCCGAGTCCTCGTCGGGGGTTGCCTCGGCGGGGGTGACATCGGCTG
>JAUWQU010000481.1 GCA_030610965.1 Phycisphaerae bacterium | reverse complement strand
TGCCTCGCGTGGACATGAGCTCATACGACGTGAACGGCCCGCGGGCTGGGCTGGTCAGGCTCTTCACGCAGACCAGGTTGCGGCGAATCCCGGTCTACGAGAGGACGATCGACAACATACTCGGAGTCATACCCGCCAAGCGAGTCATGTTCTACCCGGACGTGCCGCTGCCAAACGAGGTGGTCAAGGTTCCGTTCGTGCCCGAGGCGGCCGACCTGGAGCGGACGCTGCTGCAACTTCGCGTTCGGGGGGCGCAGATGGCCATCGTGGTCGATGAGTACGGCGGCACGGCCGGGCTTGTTACGCTGGAGGACATACTGGAGGAGATCGTCGGTGACATCCCCGATCGCCACGAGCAGGCGGGGCCGCTGGTGGAGAAGGTCTCGCCCGGCGACTACGTCGTCGACGGGGCCCTGGCAATCCACGAATGGGCCGACGCGTTCGACATCGACCTCCAAGGCCGGCGGATCAGCTCGGTCGGCGGGTTCGTGACGTATCTGCTCGGGCGCATTGCCGTCGCCGGCGACGTGGCGACGTATCGCAACCTGAAGTTCACCGTCGTAACGATGCGGCGAAGGCGGATCGGCAAGATCGAAGTCCACCTGCGGGAGGAAGGCGAATGATTGCCGCGGTCAATCCCGGTTGGATCGCCTGGCCGATCGTGCTGGTCGTCGCCACGGCCTTGTCTGCGCTGTTCAGCGGGCTGGAGACTGGCGTCTATGTACTCAACAAGGTCCGCCTCGACCTCCGCGCCGAGGCCGGCGGACGCGACGCGCAACGCCTGCGGCGACTGCTGAGAAAGCCCAACAACCTCCTGGCCGTGCTGCTGATCGGCACGAACATCGCCAACTACGCCGTCGCGTTCGCCCTGACGGCTATGTTCGACCTCGCCGGCACGGGCGGGGCCACCGAGTGGTACTCGCTGGCGTTCGGCACGCTGCTGCTGTTCGTGTTGGGCGACACCGTGCCCAAGACCGTTTTCCATCGACTGGCCGAGACGCTCACGTACCGCCTCGGCTGGGCGCTCTCGGTCGCGGACGTGTTGTTCAAGGTCGCCGGGCTGTCGTACTTCATGCGCGCGGCGTCGTGGCTGGTTATGCTGCCGGTGCGGGCCCGACAGGGCGCTGCCGCCGACGGGCGGCTTGGTGACATCTTCGCCGAAGGTCAGGCCTCCGGCGTGCTGACGCACACACAGGCCGTCATGGTCGACCGCGTCATGAACATCGCCAACGTGACGCTCGCCGACGTTATGGTCGCCATCGACAAGGCCATCTGCATCCGCCGCGACACGACCCGCGAGGTGCTCATGCGAATGCTCCGCAAGCACAACTACTCTCGCGTGCCCGTCCGCGACGGTTCCGGCGACGCGGTCGGCATACTCGATGTCTACGACGTGCTCATCGACGAGTCCGTCGCCGTCCCCGCCGACCAGATGACCGCCCCGCTCAAGCTCCGTTCCGATATGAGCGTAACCGAGGCCCTCTACCGCCTCCAACGCGAGCGGGCAATGATGGCGATCGTGCAGCGGGACGACAGGCCCGTCGGCATCGTGACCATCAAGGACTTAGTCGAGGAAATCGTCGGCGAGCTCGAGGAGTGGTAGGGGATTTCGGATTTGGGATTTGGGATTGCGGAACGGATTAACCGCAGAGACGCAGAGACTCAGATGTGAATAGAGAGTCCGCAATGTGAAACATCCCGAAGCCCAGGGATAGCAATCCCTGGGAGCGGATTGCGGAATGGGGAATGACCCGTACCAGAGCCCGCCTCCGGGAACCCGCCTCAAGGCGGGTGCATATGTCAGCCCACGGTGAAACCGTGGGAATCGTTGCCCTTTCCCGGGTCAGAACCCGCCTTGTGGCGGGCTCGCGCGCCGGTCGGCGAGCTCATTGTTCTGTCGCGTTCGATTCTTCCAGCACGGTCATCATTCTTTCGTACTGCTGCCGCAGGTACGCTTGGCTCTTGGGCCCGGCTATGTGCGACCAGGGCAGGCGGGCGTCCAGCGGCAGGGGGTTGTGGGCGTAGTCTTCGCAGCTTACGCCTGTGGCCTCAAATGCGGCCTGCCACTTGTCCCAGTCCCAGTGCTCGTTCCAGGCGTCCAGGCGGGCGCCGTTTCGCCAGGCCTGCTCGATGACCTTTCCGACGCGGCTGTCGCCCCGGACGATGACCGTTTCCAGAATGCTTCGCTCGATGCGGTGGAATCTGAACGACACGCACGTCTTCCGGGTCATGCCGCGAAGGATGTTGCGGATCTCGAAGAACCGCTCGCTCCGGCCCATCGCACACCACTGCATCGGCGTGTGCGGCTTGGGCACCAGCCAGGAAACGCTCGCCGAGATCGCGCCGCGATTGCCATCGACTTCCCTTCGCGTGTCGCTGAGCCGGCGGCAGAGGCCGAAGATGTCCTCGATGTCCGCGTCGGTTTCGCCGGGAAAGCCCGCCATGAAGTAGACCTTCTCGCTCTTGAAGCCGGCGGCGAAGGGGGCGCTGACGCCGCTTACCATGTCGGCTTCGGTGATGCCCTTGTTGATGGCGGTGCGGATACGCTCGCTGCCGCCCTCGGCCGCGATGGTCAGGCCGCTCTTGCGGACCTCGCTGGTGAGGTTGGGCAGATGTTGAAGCTGGCTGTCCACGCGGAGCGACGGCAGGGAGATCGACACGTTTCGCGGCGTGAACTCCTCGGTCAGCCGGCCCAGAAGCTCCTCGAGGTGCGGGTAGTCGCTCGTCGAAAGGCTCAGCAGTGATATCTCGCGGTAGCCCGTGGCGTCGATGGCCGCGCGGGCGGCGGCGAGGATTTCATCGACCGTGCGGTATCGAACCGGCAGGCGGAGGCAACCGGCCTGGCAGAATCGACAGCCGTTGGGGCAGCCTCGCATCACCTCGATGACGACGCGGTCGTGTACGCCCTCGACCAGCGGCACCAGCGGGGCTCTCAGGGCGGGCGAGTCGGCAAGCCGAGCCAGCCGGGTGTGTTCGATTACGGCGGGGACGTCCGGGCGGATCGGCTCGACGAAAGCGAGGCCGGTTTCGCTGGCGGGGTCGAAAACCTCGCGGTAGAAGCGGGGCGCGTAGGCGCCGCGGATGGTCTTCGCGGCCGCCAGGAGGATTTCCTCGCGTCCGGCCCCGTCGGCCTTGGCTTTGCGGACGAGCTCGACCAGCTCCGTCAGCGGCTGCTCGCCGTCGCCGACGAGGAACAGGTCGATGAACTCCGCCATGGCCTGCGGCGTGTCGGCCAGGGCGTCGCCGGCGACGATCAGCGGGTGCTCATCGGTGCGGTCGGCGGCGTGGATGGGTATGCCCGCCAGGTCGAGCATGGTCAGGACGTTGGTCAGGCACAGCTCGTAGCCGAGGGAGAATCCGACGATGTCGCAGTCGGCAACGGCGGCGCGGCTCTCCCAGCCGAACAGGGGCAGGTCGAACCGGCGCATGACGGCCTCGGCGTCGTGAAGCGGGCAGTAGGCCCGGTCGCAGGCGACGGAGGGGATGTCGTTGAGCATCTGGTAGAGGATCTGCGAGCCGAGATGGCTGATGCCGATGGTGTACGCGTCCGGGAACGCCATCACGACGGACACGTCGGCGGCGCGGATGTCTGCGTTTCGCGCGTTGATCTCCCGGCCCACGTACTGGGCGGGCTGCTGGACGCGTGGCAGCAGTTCGGTGCTGATTCTCTCGGCCAAGTCTCGCATATCGCGGGTGTCCGTATCCTTTGAGGTCCGGGCTGCCCTGTCGGGCGAAACCTGTATGATAATCTGTCTTCCCGTGGATTCCTATGCCGGGTTTCAGGAGAACCGTCCCAGCGAATTCCCGACTTGACGCCCCGGCCCGCCGTGGTACAATGCAGCCTGCAACGGGTAAGGCACCGCTCTACGTTCCCGCCTTCGGAGGTTCGATCTGCTCAATCGTGCTCATGGTGATGGTCTATTGGCACTTATTGAAAGGGACGAACGATGAAGGCACGGAACATTCTGGCGGCGGCGTTGTTTCTGGCGATGGCCTCGACCTGCTTGGCCGCTCCTGACGAGTGGAAGGTTGCCGATGGCGGCAATGGGCATTTCTATGAGGCCTTCATCGTGCCGGGCGGGATCGATTGGAACGACGCCAATTCCATTGCCGAAGCGGCCGGAGGATATCTGGCCACCATCACCTCGGCCGAGGAGAACGCCTTCGTGTTCGACCTCATCGACGACGATCCGGCCCTCTGGGACGACTCGAATCCGAATCACAGCCACGGCTCAGGCCCATG
>JAUWQU010000606.1 GCA_030610965.1 Phycisphaerae bacterium | reverse complement strand
AGCCTCGGCGAGTTTTCCGAGTGTGATTTCTTTCATTGTCACAGACCCAGAAGAAGGTAATAGGTAGTAGGGGGTGGAGATTCACTGACCCTGCTATTACCTGTTACCTACTAGCTATTACCTTCCTTTTCACTTTCCAGTCAGTCTTCCGTCGCGAAGGTGCAAGACCCGGTCGGCCCCGGCGGCCAGGGCGGCATCGTGCGTGACCATTACGACGGTCTGGCCGATGTCTTTGCTGGCGGTTCTGAGCACCTGTAGTATCTGCTTTCCGGTCCGGCTGTCGAGGTTGCCCGTCGGCTCGTCGGCCAGCAGGAACTTCGGACGGTTCATCAGCGCCCGCGCGATAGCCACTCGCTGGCGTTCGCCGCCGGAAAGCTCCTTGGGCCTGTGCTTCATCCGCTCGCCGAGGCCGACGCGCTCGAGCATCTCGATGGCTGCGGCGCGACGTGCGCCACGATGGCGGACCCAGCCCAGCACCGACTCGTCCACCTTTGCCGGCAGGAGCGTGTTTTCCAGCACGCTGAGCTCCGGCAGCAGGTGGTAGAACTGGAATACGAAACCCACGTTGCGGCATCTCACGCGGTTACGCTGGCCACGCGAAAGGGTGGCCACGTCAACGCCATCGAGCTTGACAGTGCCCTTGTCAATGCTGTCCAGCAGGCCCAACAGGTGCAGCAGCGTGCTCTTGCCGCTGCCCGAGGCCCCCACCACCGCAACGAACTCGTCGAGCTCGATGGAGAAACTCACGCCCCGCAGCACGTGCAGGTGAGTCCGGCCGAGCTTGTAGCTCTTGTGCAGGCCGTGAACCTCGATTCCTGGCGTGGGGCTACTCATATCGCAGCGCCTCCACGGGTTGACTCCTCGCGGCCAGCACGGCCGGCAGGAGCGAACCGAAGATGCCCGCGATTATCGCCAGGGCGACGATCCACACGGCGGTATCGCCCTCAACGACGTTCGGAATCTTCTCGAACATAAACGTCTCGCGGTTCCAGACCTCAAAGCCGAAGTTCCTCGCGATCCAGTCGTGGATGGGATTGATTTTCCAGACGAAGAAGCATCCGCCTATGGTTCCGGTGATTGATCCGACCATGCCGATGGCGCCGCCGTATGCCAGGAAGATTCCCGCCACGCCGAGGTTGGACGCCCCCACGGCCTTGAGCACGCCGATGTCGCGGGTCTTCTGCACGACGACCACGTAGAGGATCACGAAGATCAGCACGACGGAGACGGCGGAGATGATGCTCAGGATGAGGATCATCAGCGTTCTCTGAGCCTCGATGGCGTTTACCAGCCGGCCCTGGCGCTCGCGCCAGGTCTCGACGACCACCGACGAACGGGCGGCCCCGGGGTGCTCGGCCAGGAAGGTGGCCACGACGGCGTCGATCTGACTGGCGACCTTCTTGAGCGCCAGGCCGCGCGACAGTTCCGGCTTGACCTTGATGTGGATCTGCGAACATCGCGCCGGCTGGACCACGAGGTCAGGGTCGTCGGCAGCCAGTTCGGCGCCCATGTTGTTGAGCATCTGGAGCGTTTCCAACGGGACGTAGACAATCTCGCTGTCGATGCTGGCGACGTCCGTCGAGCAATCGTCGATGACGGTGAAGCTCCGCGTTACGGGCGTGATGTTGGCATAGCTGATGTTCCGTCCGAGCGGGATCAGCGAAAGCACGATCTGCTGGCCGGGGCCGATGACGCGGACGACCTCGCCTTTCGGCGTCCGGAAGCTCAAGCCGGCGATACCCAGGCCCAGGATGGCCCGGCGGTTCGGCGGGAGGATCATGTGCCGCTCGACGATGGCCTGCTCGGCCTCGAGCAGTTCGAGTTCCTGACTGTCGCCGGCCTCGTCGGCGGCCTTGATCTTCGCCTGGAGTTCCTCGAACCGCCTTCGCCTGGCATCGGCATCATGAAAGGCGGCGTAGGACAGGTCCTGGTAGTAGAGGGCGTTGCGGAGCCGGCCGGCCAGGTTCTCCTGGTCGGGCGTAAGCTGGCCTTCAGGAGCAGCCGGGGTGACTGCCTTCAGAATACGGTCCGTGCGAAGCAGGTCCTCCCTGAGCCGCTGCATCACCAGCGGCTTACGCGGGTCGAAAGTCGGTTGGTCAAGCCCGGCCTGGACGAACAGGCCCTTTTCGAAGTCGCTTACCTTGGCCCGCTCGGGCAAGCGGATGCCAGCCACCTGGACAGTCCGGCGGAAGTCTGTGCCCGGCACGCGGAGAATGCCGAACGTCAGGATGAACGGGCTGGCGCCCTCGACGCCGCGGACGTCCTTTTCGATACGGCGAATGAGTTCATCATACTCGCCCAACCCGCTCAGCGACGCCGACGAGACGACCACGTCGCCAAACAGGCCCTTGGCGGCCACCTCGATCTTGTCGACGAAGCCAGTCAGGACGCTGACGCAGACAAGCATCAGGAACACGCACACCGCCACGCCCAGCATAGCGAAATACGCCAAGCCTCTCTTTATGAGGTATTTCAGGCAAAGCGTGAGCTTGTACATTTCTATTCCTAAGGTTCTAGCTCTTAGGTCTTAGGGTGGCAGAGCCTTCAAGGTCGCTCGTCCATTTCTCAGTGCCTGTTCGGCCCGGCGAACTCGACGGCGCGCCCTAGGAGCTAGGAGTTAAGACCTAAGACCTTTTCACTTCGTCTGGGGTCTCAGCAGCGGAAACAGTATCACGTCGCGAATGGTCTGCTTGTCGGTCAGCAGCATCACCACGCGGTCGATGCCGATGCCCAGCCCGCCCGCCGGGGGCATGCCGTGGCGAAGCGACGTGACGAAGTCCTCGTCCATCACGCGCATCGTCTCGCCCTCGGCCTCGCCGCGAAGCTGCACGGCGAAGTTCGCCTCCTGCACGGCGGGGTCGTTCAGCTCGGTGTAGGCGTTGGCGATTTCCATGTTGGCTACGTAGGCCTCGAACCGCAGGGCGATGGTCGGATCGTTGGGGTCCCGGCGGGTCAGCGGGCATAGCTCGGCCGGGTAGTCCTTCACGAACGTCGGCTGGATAAGGTGCTGCTCGACGGTCGCCTCGAAGACCTCGTTAATGACCACCGCGTCGTCCTTGTTGGACTCCTCGATGCCCAGTTGCCTGGCCTTTTCCCGCACGGCGGGCATGTCCCGCATGGCGACGCCGGCGTGCTCAACCAGCAGGTCCGCGTACTTCGCCCGTCGCCACGGCGTTGTGTAGTCAATGAGCTGGTCCCCGTAGCACAGCGTCAGCTTCCCAGCGTCCCTTTCCCGCTTTGCCTCAATCGCGCGCAGACCAGCCTGGGCTTGGATTCTGCTTAGAGCAATTTGCCCCCCGGCAGGGACGACACCCAAAGTTGCGTCTGGATTTCCTCCTTCAACAATCTGTTTGAGAAACTCTTCACGTGGGAGGAGTGATTCGGCTAATTTATCCGCTCGCGGGACAGCAACCGCCTTAGCCGCCGTGGCGACGAGCGTCTCGG
>JAUWQU010000670.1 GCA_030610965.1 Phycisphaerae bacterium | reverse complement strand
GACTCGCCCTGAGTCATGTAATCGGGATAGTCTTCCAAGTATCCCAGCCACATGTGACCGTCCTGCCAGTGGATGTAGCGCACCGTTGTCATAGACTCATGCTAACCCTTGCCCGTACGTGTTTCAAACAATTCTCAGCCGCCTTCATCCCTCTCGTCGTGGGGCAACTCCGGCAGGTTGATGTAGTGGGCGGTATGGACGAAGTCAATGCTGCGGATCTCGTCCATGACGGCGTCGGGCGGGGCCTGGTCGAGGTTGATACCGACCAGGGCCATGCTGATCTTCACCTTTCGGCTGAAGGTCATGTCGGCGATGTTGATGTTGTTCTTGCCGAAAATCGAGCCGTACCTGCCGACGACACCGGGCTTGTCCCCGTTGAGGATGACGACGATGTGCCCCTCGGGCTTCAGCTCCATGCGATAGCCGTCGATGGCGATGACCCGCGGGAAGCGGTTGCCGAAGATCGTGCCGACGGCGGTCCGCCTGCCCTGGTCGGTCACGACGGTCACTTCCATGAGGTTTGCGAACTCGCGAACCTTCTCGGAGGTGATCTGGTCGATCTCCACGCCTCGCTGCTTGGCCAGGACGGGCGCGTTGATGACGTTAACGACCATCTCCATCCGCGGGGCGATAAGCCCGACAAGCAGGTAGGTCGTGATAGGCGCCACGTTCATCTGCCCGATAGCGCCGCGATAGATGACTTCCACCTTCTCGATCGCCCCCGGCGTGATGGCCGCCAGGATCGTCCCCATCCGGCTGGCCAGTTCCGTGTAGGGCCTCAGCACGCTCGGCAGGGCCTGGTCGAAGCCCGGCGCGTTGATGGCGTTTCGGACCTCGCCGCCGCGAAGTGCCTCGACGAGTTGCTCGGCCGCGTCGAGGGCGACCTGCTCCTGGGCCTCTTCAGTCGAGGCCCCCAGGTGCGGCACGCACAGGACGTTGGGCTGCTGGATAAGCTCCAACTCCGCCTCGCTTGCCGGAGGCTCGGCGAGGTATACGTCCAGCGCGGCCCCGGCGACGCGTTCTTCCTTGATGGCCGCCAGCAACGCCGCCGGATCGATGATCCCGCCGCGAGCGGCGTTTATCAGCCGCACCGACGGCTTCATGGCCGCGAACTGGGCCTCGCCGATCATCCCCGCCGTCTCGGCGCTCTTGGGTACGTGGACGGATATGTAGTCCGAACGCTTGCACAACTCGATGAGGTCCTTGACCATCTCGACGTTGTCGGTCTGGCTGCCGGCGAAGAACGGGTCGTACCCGATGACCCGCATATCGAGCCCGGCGGCCCTTGCGGCAAGGGCCCGGCCGATCCGGCCCATTCCCACGACGCCGAGCGGCTTGCCGGCTACCTGGGTTCCCTGGAAGACCTTGCGGTCCCACTTGCCTGCCTTGAGCGATGCGCTGGCCGGCGATATCTTCCGCGACAGGGCCATCATCAGCGTCAACGCCAACTCCGCCGTCGAGACGGTGTTGCCGCCGGGCGTATTCATAACGATAACGCCCTTGGCGGTCGCCACCGGCACGTCGATGTTGTCCACGCCAACGCCGGCCCGGGCGATGACCTTCAGCCGGCCCGGGTCTTCCAGCACCTCGGCCGTGACCTTCGCGCCGCTGCGGATGATCATCCCGTCGTAATCCTTGACGGTTTTCGCAAGCTCCTCCGGCGACATGCCGGGCTTGTTGTCGATCTCAACGTCCTGCTGGCCCTCGAGCCAGTCGATGCCTATTGCGCTTAGCTTGTCGGCGATCAGTACCTTGTACATGGTCGCGCCTCCTTTCATGCCCAGTCCCGCAGGACTCTGGCGGCCGCGGCTACGCCCTTGCCGATCTCGACTTCCACGCCGAGTTCAGCCAGCGTGTACTCGATAGCGGCGATCAGGCCGATAGTCTCGATAGGATCGACGTAGCCCATGTGGCTGACGCGGAAACACTTGCCCTTCAACTCGTTCTGCCCGCCCGCGACGCTGATGCCATACTTGGCCTTGAGCGTCTTTCGGAAGGCGTCGTCCACGCCCGGGGGATACAGGATGCCCGTGACCGAATCGCTGGGGCGCTGCGAGAAAACCTTCATGCCAAGGGCCTCGCAGGCCTCTCGCGTCGCCTTGGCCAGCAGGGCCGAGCGGGACCAGACCTTCTCGATGCCGATGGCGTTGATCGTGTCCACCGCCACTTTCATGCCGCGGATCAAGCTGACGGCCGGCGTGTACGGCGTGTCGTTCTTGGCCGCCGACTTACGGTAGGCCTTGAGGTCCAGGTAGAAGCACGGCGCCTCGATGGTGTCGATGACCTTCCACGCCTTCTCGCTTACCGCCACCGTCGCAAGGCCCGGCGGCAGCATCAGGGCCTTCTGGCTGCCGGTGGCGGTGATATCGATCTTCCATTCGTCGGTCCGCAGCGGCAGCACCCCGGCCGCGGTGATGCAGTCGGCGATCAGAATCGCGTCGGTCTCGGCCACGACCTTGCCGATGGCCGCCAGGTCGCACGCCGTGGCGGTGGACGTCTCGCTGTGAACCACCACCACCGCGCCGTACTGGCCGGTGGCGAGCTTTTCCCTGACCGTTTCGGGCGACAGGCCCGTGCCCCACTTCAGGACCACTTCGTCCACGTCCAAACCGTAAATCTTGGCGACCTTGACCCAGCGCTCGCCGAACTTTCCGCCGTTGGCGACCAGGACCTTTTTGTCCCGGCGGCAGGCACATGCGATGGCCGCCTCCATCCCGGCCGTGCCGCTGCCGGCGATGGTCAGCACGTCATTGGCGGTCATAAGCATTTTCTTGAGCCCGGCGTTCACCTCCGCGAACATCGCCTGGAACTGCGGCGTGCGGTGGTGAAACATGGGCTTGGCCATCTCGTTGAGGACTTCCGGCGGAACGTCCGTCGGCCCGGGCGTGAACAGGCGAGCTTTGATCATGGGAAACTCCCAATAGATCGTTAAGCGGCAGGAACAAGCTGGCAAAGCCGCGGGCCCTTCCCACGGTTGCCGCACTACCACGTTATATTGCAATTCCAAGCCCGGCCGGCGTTTTTCCCCCGTGCCTGACCGAACTACGGTAATGGCAAGTTTATCCGCACTTGCCATTATTGTCAATCGGCATTCACTTCACCGCACTTGCCATTATTGTCAATCGGCATTCA
>JAUWQU010000416.1 GCA_030610965.1 Phycisphaerae bacterium | reverse complement strand
AATGCCCGCAACTTGGTGTGATCCCGCATGGGTTCAATTTCAGGCACGGGCCAGGAAAAAGGAATCCCAAAACAAGAGAAGAGGCTTCAGGCTACAGGCAACAAGAGAAGAGGCTACAGGCTTCAGGAGAAGAAACCGTGGCCGGCAGTCGCGAAGCTCCCGCCGTTTTGCTGCGCCTGAAGTCTGAAGCCTGAAGCCTTCCCCCTGAAGCCTGAAGCCTCTGTCTCGTGCATCGGCCGGGTAAAGCGCAGGCTGCCAGAAAGGAAGGTCGGTCACACCTTGCCCGATGTCTGTCTTGCATTATTGAACCTTGACGCTGTCATGTCGGGTCGGTTAAAATTATGGTTGTGTCGTCCCGCCCACTGGTGCTTCCCGCAGGACGGCAGCGTGCTGACAGATGGAGTTTGCCTCAAGGGCAACGGCAACGGTCAAAAGGGCCTCCCGGCAACGAGCGAGATATGGCAAGAAAACAGCGACGGCGCCTCGGTGAGATTCTGGTCAAGTGGGGAGTAGTTACTCAGTCCGGAGTAGACGAGGCCTTGGAGCACGCCCGCGGGGAGGGGATAAGAATCGGCGAGGCGCTCATCGCATTGGGCCTGGCCGACGAGGAAGACGTCACCAAGGCCCTGGCCACCCAGTACGACATGGAGTACATCGACCTCGACCGCAACGTGGTCGTGCCGACGGACCTCCACCTGATCCCCGACGACATCATCAAGCGGCACCTCGTGCTGCCTCTGGGCCGGGAAAACGAGAAGCTCAAGATCGTCATCACCGACCCGCTCGACCTGGAAACGCTCGACATGTTGAGGTTTCGCCTTAACTTCGAACTCGAGCCGTGCCTGGCCTCCAAGAGCAAGATGCGGAACTATGTCGAGCAGTTCGTCCGCTCGGACATGAGCCTCGACCACCAGGTGCATCTGATGGAGGAGAACGAGGGCGATGACGACGACGGTGACGAGCGGCTCGACGAGGACTCCGCCCCCATCATCCGCCTCGTAACCATGATCATCGGCGAGGCCGTCAAGATGAGGGCGTCCGACATCCACATCGAGCCGATGACCAACCGCGTCCGCGTCCGCTACCGCGTAGACGGTGTCTGCCGCGAGCGCGACAACATTCCCAAGCGAATGCAAGGCCCGGTCATTAACCGATTTAAGATTATGGCCGGCATCGACCTGGCCGAACGCCGAATGCCCGGCGACGGCCGAATCAAGATGAATATCGCCGGCTCGGACATTGACTTCCGCGTCTCGTCGCTGCCGAGCTATCACGGCGAAAGCGTGGTCCTTCGTATTCTTCGGCCCGACTCGGCCAAGTTGGGCATCCAGGCCCTCGGCTTCGAGGCCGAGAACCACGCCCAATTCCAGCGGATCATCCGCAGGCCCAACGGCGTGTTCCTGGTCACTGGCCCGACCGGCTCGGGCAAGACCACCACGCTGTACGCGGCCATCAACGAGCTCAACCGCCCCGACCGCAAAATCATCACGGCCGAGGACCCCGTGGAATACAACTTCACCGGCATCAACCAGTGCCAGGTAAACGAGACTATCGGCCTGACCTTTACGGCGATACTTCGTTCGATGCTTCGTCAGGCACCAAACATCATTCTGGTCGGCGAAATCCGCGACATGGAGGTGGCTGAGGTCGCGATTCAGGCCGCACTTACTGGACACTTGGTTTTCAGTACACTACACACTAATGACGCTGCATCAGCAATTACGCGTCTGATCGACATGGGTGTGAAGCCGTTTCTGGTGGCCAGCAGTATCCAGGCGATCATGGGCCAGCGGCTCATCCGAATCATCTGCCCCGAGTGCAAGGAAGAGTACCCTGAACCGGACCCTCGGATATTGCGAGTTTTGGGATTCCGCCCCGAGGAGATTAAGAACCGAAAGTTCTACCGCGGAAGAGGTTGCAATGCCTGTGGCGGCAGCGGTTACAAGGGTCGCCAGGGCATTTTCGAGTTGCTGGAAATGACCAACTCGATACGCGAGTTGGCCTTCAACCGCGCCCCCTTGAATGAGATTCGAAAGGCAGCCCGCGCGTCGGGCATGCGCAGCCTTCTGGAGGATGGGAGAACCAAGATCATCAACGGCGTTACGACACCTGACGAACTGGTCCGCATCACCCAAGCCGCGGATCTGGTGTCGGATTAGTCGACGGGCCGTGCAAATACTAACCCCTTGTTTGGTGTGATCTTATACCGTTGTGCCCCTATGTCGGGGCCTCTGGGCTCTTGCCGACGAGTCAAAACCTACGAATAATCGTATAGAGGAATGCACATGGCGACGATCAGCATAGAAAGGCTTTTGGACACCTGTATAAAACGCGGAGCCAGCGACTTACATCTTCACGTGGGCCGCCCGCCAACCTTGCGGCTCCATGGTCGGCTCCGGCCGCTGGAGACAAAAGTCCTCGACGCCGATGACACAAAGGCCCTGATGAAGGCCATCACGCCCGAGCGTAACCAACAGGAGATACAGGAGCAGGGCGGCACGGACTTCGCTTTTGAGTTCCGCGGGGCTGGGCGATTCAGAACGGCGGTGTTCATGCAGAGGGGGAAGTTGTCGCTGACCCTTCGGCTTATTCCCTCCCGGCTGTTCAGCTTCGAGGAAATCGGCCTGCCCACCATCGTCAAGAGCCTCTGCCGCCGCCCGCGAGGCATGTTCCTGGTCACAGGCCCGACCGGCTCGGGCAAGACCACCACGCTGGCGACGATGATCGACTACGTCAACGAGCGTTTCGACAAGCACATCATCACCATCGAGGACCCGGTGGAGTATTACCACGGGCACAAGAAATCGATGGTCAACCAGCGCGAGGTCGGCGTGGACGTGCCGAGCTTCTCCGAGGCCCTGCGGCGTGCCCTTCGCCAGGACCCCGACGTGATTCTCGTCGGCGAGCTTCGCGACCTCGAGACGATCGAATCGGCACTTAGGGCGGCTGAGACCGGCCACCTGGTCTTCGGCACTCTACACACAACCAGTGCCCAGGGCACGGTTACTCGTATCGTCGACCAGTTCCCGGTCAACCAGCAGGAGCAGATTCGAATTCAGTTGGCCTCGTCGCTGATCGCCGTGCTCTGCCAGACGCTTTTGCCACGGCAGGACACTCGCGGGCGAATCGCGGCCTTTGAGTTCATGGTGGTCACCAACGCGATCGCCAACCTGGTTCGCGAGAACAAGGTTTACCGTATTCCCTCCTCCATCCAGACCGGCAAGAAGTTCGGCATGCAGTTGCTGGACGATCACCTGTTGCAGTTGTTCGGCCAGGGCAAGGTTTCGGAGGAGGACGTGGTCGACAACAGCCAGAACCCGGCCGAGATGCGCGACAAGATGGAAGGAGTTCGCAGCGGCCGGATCGTGATTCACAAGGGCACCGCCGACAACGGGGTATCGGTATCGGAATTGAGGAAATAGGCCATGGCTGAATTGATGCCTGACAAGATCGACGTTAGCCAATTGAAGGGGCAGCGCCTTGGCCGGATCCTGGTTAAGACCGGCGCGGTCACTCGCCAGCAGGTCCATGAGGCCCTTGAGGTCCAGAAGGAGCAAGGCGGGCCGATCGGTCAGATCCTGATCGACCTGGGCTACATCGAAGCCAAGACGCGGACGTTGGCACTGGGTTACCAGGTCGGGATGGAATACGTGGATCTGGTGTCTCTGGACATCCCGGCCGACGTTATCGACAAGATCCCTTCGCAGATGGCCAACGCCTACAAGGTCGTGCCTCTGGAATACGATCCGATCGAGAACACGTTGGTGGTGGCATTGGGTTCGGCGGACAATTTCCGCGCCACCGACGACCTTCGCACGCTGATGGGTTTCTCGGTATCGGCGAAGATAGCCGACCCGGATCAACTCGGGATGGCGTTGATGAAGTACTACGACGTCGAGCCCGAGTCGATCGGCGAGATCATCAACGAGATCGCCGGCGACGACCAGTTGGCGTTGCTCCAGGACCGCGGCGAGAGCATCGACCTGGACACGATCAAGGAGATGGCCGAGGCCAACCCGGTCAAGCGGCTGGTGAACATGGTGCTTCTCGAGGCCATTCGCAACCGCGCCAGCGACGTTCACTTCGAGCCGTTCGAGACCGAGTTCAAGATGCGATACCGCATCGACGGCGTGCTTTACGAGATGCTTCCGCCGCCGAAGTCGATCGCCGTGGCCATCGCGTCGCGTATCAAGGTCATGTCGAACCTGGACATCGCCGAGCGGCGCCTGCCGCAGGACGGGCGGATCGAGTTGGTCGTCGACGGCCAGCCGGTGGACCTTCGCGTGGCGGTGCTGCCGACAATGTTCGGCGAGAGCGTGGTCCTGCGTGTTCTGGACCGTTCGAACGTCTCGCTGGACCTCGACCGCATCGGTTTTCGCGAGGACGATTTGCGCGTGATGCGGCAGTTGATCAGCCGGCCCAACGGCATCGTGGTGGTCACCGGCCCGACGGGCAGCGGCAAGACGACGACGCTGTACGCGGCTCTTAACGAGTTGAACGACGTGGCGACTACGATTCTCACCAGCGACGACCCGGTCGAGTACGACATTGACGGGCTCATCCAGGTGCAGATCAACTCGGATATCGGGCTGACGTTCGTGCGGTGCCTGCGTCACTTCCTGCGTCAGGACCCGGACATCATCCTGATCGGCGAGATGCGCGACCTGGAGACGGCGGAGATCGCGGTTCAGTCGTCGCTGACCGGGCACCTTGTGTTCTCGACGC
>JAUWQU010000537.1 GCA_030610965.1 Phycisphaerae bacterium | reverse complement strand
CCCTACGACCCGAGGCCTGCTCGCTTTGGCGAGCAGGGGGTTCCCCTGCGCTGACCGATTTGACGGGGAGGTCTCGCCCAGATTGAAATCGGGACTCAACATCGGGCGTTTGGGCGTGGTATAGTGGGGGTTCGCGGTGGTCGGCGCCGGGATGGTCGGCGGTGGCCCGGTGCGAACTGATTTGGAGAACTACGCATGTGCCTTGCGGTGCCTGGCAAGATAGTTGAGATACTCGACGACGACGACAGCGGCGGCGCCCCGGCCGTGGGGCCGGTGGCGGCGGTGGACTTTCAGGGCACCCGAGTTGACGTCTCGCTGGCGATGGCGCCCGAGGCGGGCGTCGGGCAGTGGGTGCTCGTGCATGCGGGCTTCGCCATAGCCCTGCTCGACGCCGACGAGGCCCGGCAGACCTGGGAGTATCTCGAGGCAAGCGGCGCAGGGCAAATGCCCGAGCAGCTAAAAGCCGGCGGCGACGGCGGCGAATAATCGTGACGGGAAACAGGCAACAACTAAGGCAACTCGTGGCCGCCGTGGCAGAAGCCGCCGACGGCGCGCGCGACATGGCCCTGATGGAGATCTGCGGCACACACACGGTGTCGCTGTTCCGCAGCGGGGTAAAGTCGCTCATGCCGCCGAACGTCCGGCTGATAAGCGGCCCCGGCTGTCCGGTGTGCGTTACGAGCTGCGGCTACCTCGACGCCGCGTGCGAGTTGGCGGCGCGGAAAGACGTGATCGTCGCCACCTACGGCGACATGGTCCGCGTGCCCGGCCGGGCCGGCAGCCTCGAGTCCGCCCGCGGGCAAGGCGCGGCCGTGGAAGTCATCTACTCCGCCCGGGACGCGGTGAAGCTGGCTCGCGAGAACCCGTCGCGAAACGTGGTCTTCCTGGCCGTCGGGTTCGAGACCACGACCCCCGCTACTGCCGCGGCCGTGCTGGAGGCCGAGGCGGTGGCCCTGGAGAACTTCTTCATCCTGCCCGGCCATAAGGTGCTCCTGCCGGCGCTCGAGGCGCTTCTCTCGGCCGGCGACGTTCCGATCGACGGCTTCCTGTGCCCCGGTCACGTAAGCGTGATCCTCGGCGCGGCCGCGTACGAGCCAATTGTGAAGAAGTACCGCCGGCCCTGCGTGGTCGTTGGCTTCGAGCCGGCGAACATGCTGGAGGGCATCGGCCTACTTGTTCGCCAGGTCGCCGCGGGCGTCGCCAAGGTGGAGAACGCCTACGGCGTGGCCGTCAGCGAAGGCGGCAACGCAGCCGCCCGGCGGATGATCGAGCAGGTCTTCGCCCCTGCCGCCACCGAGTGGCGAGCGATGGGCAGCATCCCCGCCAGCGGCCTGGCCCTTCGCGGCCCGTACTCGCGGTTCGACGCGCGGGCGAAGTTCGGCGTCGAGTTCGGCCCGGACTACGAGCCGCCCGGCTGCCGCTGCGGCGAGGTGATACAGGGCAAGCTCGAACCGACCAAATGCGCCCTGTTCGCCGTTAAGTGCTCGCCGACCGCCCCCGTCGGCCCGTGCATGGTCTCCAGCGAAGGCACCTGCGCGGCCTGGTACAAATACAACCTTCCCCGGCAGGGCCGGTGAAGGAAACTCGGACTCGTTAAGGAACCCGGATGCCCCAAAGCCCTGACAGCAGCGACCAGCGCCCCGCCGACAGGGTTGTGCTGGCCCATGGCGGCGGCGGTGAATTGACGCGCCGCCTGCTGGCCGAGCGGATCATTCCCAAGCTCGCCAACGACCTGCTCGCACCACTGGCCGACAGCGCGGTGATCGACGCGCCGCCGGGAAAACTCTGCATGACCACCGACGCCTTCGTGGTCCAGCCGCTGGAGTTCGCCGGTGGAGATATCGGCCGCCTTGCCGTCTGCGGCACCGTCAACGACCTGGTCGTCATGGGCGCCAAGCCGCTGGCGCTGAGCCTGGCGCTGGTGCTCGAGGAAGGCCTGGGCCTGGACCTGCTGGACCGCGTGATGGACTCGATCGCCGCGGCCGCAGCCGAGGCCGGCGTAGTTATCGCCACCGGCGACACCAAGGTCGTCGAGCGCCGCGGCGCCGACGGCATGACCGTAACCACCGCCGGCATCGGCTCGCTCCCGGCAGACATGCCGCCCGACGCCACGACCATCGCAGCCGGCGACGCCGTCATCGTCAGCGGCCTGCTGGCCGAGCACGGCCTGGCCGTGATGAGCGCCCGCAAAGGCCTCGGCATACGCACGACGCTCGCCAGCGACGTCGCCCCGCTGGGCGGGCTCGTCGAGGCGATGCTCGCATCCGGCGGGCGAGTGAAGTTCATGCGCGACCCCACTCGCGGTGGCCTGGCCGGGCTGCTGGCCGACCTGTCCGAGCAACTCGCCCGCAACATCGAACTCGACGAGCAGGCCCTGCCGATCTCGCCCGCCGCCAGGCACGCATCGGAACTGCTGGGCCTCGACCCGCTCACAATCGCCAATGAGGGCAAGGTCGTAGCCGTCGTCGCCGCCAGCGATGCCGAGAAAGTACTCGCCGCCTGCCGCGCCCACCCGCTGGGCGCCGCGGCCGCCATCGTCGGACGAATCGGCGAAACCAGCGACTGGCCGCTCGTGGAACTGCTTACCTGCGCCGGCGGGCGGCGGATCGTGCAGCGACCCTACGGCGAGGAGCTGCCGCGAATATGCTGAGGGCCTGCCATGCATGAAATGTCCATAGCCGAAGGCCTGCTCACAGCCGTGCTCGACGCGGCGGACGGCTGCGGCGCGACGCGCGTCGAGAGCATCGAACTCGATGTCGGGCAGATGCGACTCGTCGTGCCGGAGGCGCTGCAAATGGCCTGGCAGGTCATCACCGATGGCACTATCGCAGCCGGGAGCGAATTGGTCGTCACCGAAGTGCCCATGACCGCGACGTGCAGAGAGTGCGGCCGGGAGTTCGCGCCGCACATCGACGACTACCTCTGCCCCGACTGCGGGCACGCGGATGTGGACATCGTCGCCGGCGACGATATCATCCTTAAGTCCGTCGTCTGCGATAGGCAACAGCCGTCGGGCAAAACAGAAGAAGACCTCAACGCAGAGAACGCAAAGAGCGCAGAGAGAGAATAGATTCCTTTTGTTCTCTGCGCTCTTTGCGGTCTCTGCGATGAAACATCAGGCGCCTCAACAGGAGCACAAGGCAAATGAAAATCAACGTGGTGAAGAGCGTGCTCGACGCCAGCGACGCACTGGCCAACGTAAACCGCAGGCGGATGGACGCCGTCGGCCTGACGTGCGTCAACATCCTCAGCGCGCCCGGCAGCGGCAAGACCACGCTGCTCGAAAAGTCGCTGCCGATGCTGCCGGCCGGCGCGCGGACGGCGGTGCTCGTCGGCGATCTCCAAACCACCCGCGATGCCGAACGCCTCGAGCACTCGGCCGCGCAGGTCGTGCAGATCAATACCGGCAGCGGCTGTCACCTCTCGCCCAGCCAGGTCGAGCGGGGCCTCGACGCGCTGGACCTCTCAGCCGTCGACTACCTGTTCATCGAGAACGTCGGCAACATGGTATGCCCGGCCGCGTTCGACCTCGGCGAGCATCGCCGCGTCGTCCTGCTATCCGTGCCGGAAGGCGACGACAAGGTCGCCAAGTACCCCACGCTTTTCCAAAAAGCCGACGTGATCCTGCTGACCAAAATCGACCTCGCCGAACTTCTCGAATACAACTTCGATCGCGTCTACGAAGACCTCACCAAAATCAACACCGCCGCGCCGGTGATTCGCCTCTCGTCGCGCACCTGCGAGGGCCTCGACCCCTGGCGAGACTGCATAATCGCCCAGCGCCCCGAATACCCCCCCCAGCGCGCCCCGGCCACCACGAATGCCCTAAC
>JAUWQU010000562.1 GCA_030610965.1 Phycisphaerae bacterium | reverse complement strand
GCGTCGAGGCCACCACCATGGGCGCAAACGCCGACGTTCACCCGCTCTCGTCGATCGTGACGTACGAGTTCCCCGCTCGCGGCGATCTGCCGCCGGTGAAGCTCAGGTGGTACGAGGGCACTCGCGCCCCGCGCCCGGCCGAACTCGAGGACGGGCGGCAGATGGGCGACCGCGATGGCGGCGCGATATTCAAGGGCTCCAAGGGCAAGCTGATGTGCGGCGTTTACGGCGGCGGCGCCAGGCTGATTCCCGAAAAGGCCATGAAGGGCTTCACCCCGCCGCCCAAGACGCTGCCCCGCGTCAAGGGCAGTCACGAGATGGACTTCGTCAACAACTGCAAGGCGGGCACGCCGGCCGGGGCGGACTTCTCCTACTCCGGCCCGCTGACGGAAGTCTGCCTGCTGGGCAACGTCGCCAAGCGCACCGACGCCCGCATCCTGTGGGATGCCGAGAATATCAAGGTGACCAACGTGCCAAAGGCGAACCAGTACGTGCGAACGGTGTACCGCAAAGGATGGAGCCTTTAGGCCGCGGGCTTTACCGGCGACCTTATTGCGGATTGTGGATTACCGATTGCGGATTGCCGATTGCCGATTTATGATGCGCCCGGCTCTCGGATAGACTCACCCGGCGGCGAGGCCGCCTGGCTTCACTTGTGTAGGTTCCATTGTCCCAAGCACGAAAGGATAGGCCATGTTCACCAAGAAACTGACTCTACGTACAGGTATTCTCCCGTTGGCATTGCTGGTGCTCGCGACGGCTGGGCTGGCCGGCTGCGACGCTCCCGGCGGGATGGCGCAGTACAAGCCAACGCTGATGTTCTCCCTGCCTGAGACGTGCAACACGCCGGACGGGATGACCCTCTGCGACAAGACGGGCATCATGTACCTGTCGTGCCCGAACTTCAACGACCCCAACTACCCGGCCGTCATGATGCAGATCACGCCGGACAACAAGATCACGAAGCTCTGCGACCTGCCCGTTCGCGCGGACACCAAGATCGCCGGGCCCATGGGCCTGGACATCGGCCCGGACGGCAACCTGTACGTGGCTGACAACCAGTACTTCGCCAACGCCGACCACCGCTCTCGGCTGCTGCGGATCAACATGTCTGGCGGCAAGGCCACGGGCGTTGACGTGGTGGTTGACGGCATGAAGCTGGCCAACGCCGTCATCTGGCGCGGCGACCGGGTGTACGTCAGCGACACGTGCTTCGACCTCAAGGACGAGTACGGCGCGAGCGGCATCTGGTGTTTCACGCTGGCCGAGTTGAACAAGGGCACCGTCAAGGTCAAGCCCAACGCCAAGGACCCGCACGTGCTGGTCAAGCTCAACACCATCGAGGGCCGGGGCAGCGGCAATGCCGGGGCCGACGGTATGACCTTCGACGAGGAGGGCAACCTCTACACCGGCAACTTTGGCGACGGCGTGATGTTCAAGATCACCTTCAACACCGACCGCTCGATGAAGTCCTGCGACGTGTTCCTCAAAGACCCGACCATGACCAGTTGCGACGGGATTTTCTATCGCGCAGCCGACAAGAAGATCTACATCGCCGACAGCATGGCCAACTCGATCAAGCGAGTAAGCCTTGAC
Source organism: Phycisphaerae bacterium (assembly GCA_030610965.1). Classification (GTDB taxonomy): domain Bacteria; phylum Planctomycetota; class Phycisphaerae; order SM23-33; family SM23-33; genus JAUWQU01. The sequence goes on along the minus strand of JAUWQU010000562.1, from coordinate 2,077 downwards.
GGCAAGCTCGAAAACCTCTGGGAGAACGAGGACTGCACAGGCGAAGGCAGCAAGCTCGACCAGCCCTGCGAGGTCATCATCCGCGGCAACGAGTTGATCGCCGTCGACTTCGACATGCCCTTCCCGCTGCTGCGAAACACAAAGTACGATAAGCCCCACACCATCCACGTGATAAAGCTGGAAGACTGACGCCTCTGGCGGGCGACGGTCCCCTGCAGAAGTGGACGGGCGACATCCGTTGAAGCGCGGGGGGGAGTTCGACGGTAAGTCCGCGCCTGAACGCTCTACCATTCACGGATTGGCGCTGGACTCGAAGTACCTGGAAGTGTATACCAATGGGCTGAACCTTTGTCAGAAATGAGGAGACAACCATGAAAAGCTCGTTCAAGATCGCCGCATTTTTCGTCGTGATGGCGGCCGCCGCTTCGGCGCTGGTCGTCGGATGCCGGGACAAGACCGGCTCGTCCGAGACCGAGCCGATCGTCTGGTACGGCATGATGCCGCACCCATACGTCACCGAGGTTCAGCAGGGCGTCGAGGCCAGCGCGAAGGACAACGACTTCAAGGTTCTCACGTTCGTCGGGCAGGCGTGGACGCAGAACGAGGAAAACACCAACATCAGGGCGCTGTCGACCCAGGATCACAAGGCGTTCAGCATTTACCCGGGCGACCCGGCCGGGGCCAACGGGTTATTCAAGCAGCTCAAGGGCCACGGGCAGATTGTCGTGGCTTACGGGGCCGAGCCGAGCCTGCCGACGCCCGCGGCGTTCACCGTGGCGACCGACATCAAGGGCGCCGCGATGGTCGCGGCCGAGGCGCTCATCAAGATGATGGGCGATAAGGGCAACATCCTCAACGTCCTCGAGACGGTCACGGACATCAACACGAAGAAGCGTGACGACGGCATCAAGGAAGTGGTCGCCAAGTACCCGAACGTGAAGATCATACAGACCATCTCCGACATGACCCAGGAGAGCGTGGCGAAGGAGAGGATTCAGAGCGCCCTGGCCGCTCGCGGCGAGGAGATCGACGGCATCATCACGACCGGCTACAACCCGACGATCGCGGCGGCGGCTATTCTGACCGAGTGGCACAAGAACCCCAGCCACAAGCGGATTCGCTACATCGGCATCGACACGGGCGATACGGTCATCAAGGCCATCCGCAACGGGTCCATCGACGCGACTGTCGCCCAGAACCCCTTCGGGCACGGCTACATCAGCACGATGATCCTGAACATGATGCTCAACGGCTGGACGCCCGTGAAGGACTACCAGTTCATCAACGCCGGCATTGTGGTGATCACGAAGGACAACGTGGACACCTATGCCCAGGACGTCCGGAAGATCACGGACCGTATCGTGGCGGAACTCAAGACGAAGTACCTGACGCCCCCGGCCACGACTCAGCCGGCCACGACTCAGCCGGCCACAACTCAGCCGGCCAAGTAGCCGCCGCGCCGGTTTTATTCGTTTTTTTGCAGACAGGTTACAACCGGGCATGCTCGAACTGAGTCACATAAGCAAGTCGTTTCCGGGCGTCCGGGCATTGGACGACGTGAGCGTCACGTTCGCTCCCGGTGAGATCCACGCCCTCATCGGCGAGAACGGCGCCGGCAAGAGCACGCTGATGAAGATCATCTGCGGCATCTACCAGGCCGACGCCGGGGAGGTCTTTCTCGACGGCCAGAGGGTCCGCAGCCGGGACTACCGCCAGAGCCTCGCGGCCGGCATAGACATCGTCCACCAGGAAATCGAGATCGTCCGCGAGAACACGGTGGCCGAGAGCATCATGCTCGACAAGCTCGTAACGTACGGGCCGACGGGCATCATCAACTGGCGGGCGGTCAACAAGCGCGCCCGCAAGTACATGGACATGGTCGGCCTGGACGTGCCCCCGACGGCGCTGATGAAGGGCCTGAGCCCGGCCCAGAAACGCCTCACGCAGATCGCCCGCGCCCTGGCGTCCAACGCCCGCGTGATACTCCTGGACGAGCCGACCAGCGCGCTGACAGAGCACGAGGCTCAGACGCTCTTCGGCATCCTCAACGACCTCAAGAAGACCGGCGTGGTGCTGG
>JAUWQU010000565.1 GCA_030610965.1 Phycisphaerae bacterium | reverse complement strand
CCCGTTGGCGACTATGGGCGAGGCAATGGACATGCCCATTTCGCCCGGGTCCGCGTTGATATAAAGCGATTCCAGCACCGCGCCCGTTTTCGCATCCATTACCACCAGGTAGCCGTCGTGCGTGACGGCGTACACATTGGTGTCGGTGAAGGCGGGCCCGGCAAGGGCTCTGGCCCCCTTGCGGGGAACTGTCTTCCATATAACGCGTGAAGCGTTATCCGCGGCGGCGATGTTCAAGGCCACAATCTCACCGTTTCGCACGGGCACGATTGCAGTCCGGCCCCGGACGGCGATCGGGCCGAGCACGCCGTCCGGCATGGCCTGGGTCCACAGGACATCGCCGGTCTTCTTGTCCAGCGCCATGACCGCGCCGGCGGGGTCCGGCGCCTGGAATACGTAATCGCCGTTGCCGCAGCCCACGAGCACCATGTCATCTGTCAGCGTGATGGCGCCCGTGGCGGGGTGGTCAGTCGCCGTCTTCCATATCTGGCGGCTCTTGCCCGCGGCCTTGAGCTGCTCGTCGGTCTCGGACAATCGCAGGGCGGCGACGGCGTTGCCGTTGAAGCCGCTGCCTATGTAGACGACTCCATCTGCCACGGCCGGGGAGCTCTCGGGGTCGTTCAGCACGTGCTTCCAGATGACCTCGCCCGTGGATATCCGTGCCGCGAAGACATATCCCGGATTCTTGTTCTTCACCGGGTTGCTGTGGGCCTTGGGCAGGTGCGTTGACGGGTCCTCGACGGCGCCCGCGCCGGCCACGACGATGTCTCCGGCGATGGCGGGGGAGCTTTCGATGTGGAGCGGGCAGTCTATCAGCCACTTGACCGTGCCCTTTTCAGTATCGATGCACACCAGCTCGCTGTCGTAGTCGGGGTGCAAGCCCTGGCCGATGATGAGAAACTTTCCGTCGGCCGTCAGGGCGGGCGAACTGAAGAAGCCGCCGAACTCGCGGGAGGCGTCCTTCATTTCCAGTTGCCAGATGCGCTTGCCGGTCGTCGCGTCGAGGCATACCACGGCGCCGTAGCTTTCCGGCGGGTCAAGGGTACACCACGCCGAGTACACGCGGCCATCCCTCAAAATGGGGGTCGACCAGAACATGGCGTACTCCTGACTGTAGTCCCAGAGCTGGGACAGGTGCGTCGGGGAGGCGCCGCCCAGGTGGCCCGAGCGTTCATTTCCGCCGCGGAAATAAAGTGCGCGGTCAGTCGCCGACTGCGTTTGGGCGACCTGTAAGGGAGATGCGGCGACAGAGCCCTGCGAGGCCGAAAGCTGCCGGGCGACCTGCATCCAGTCATCCGGCGACATCATTCGGCCGGGAGCGAGGCCGGCGCTTTGGGCCGGTCGCGGGGTGTCAGACTGATCCGGCGCGCCGCCTGGCAGCCACGTCAAGGCCACCCAGACGCCGATCGTCGCGGCGGCAATGCCCAGGGGCCAGTATGGCTTTTCCCTGCAAACCCGAACGAGTTGCCTGGGCTTGAAGAGTATCGTCACGAAGCTGGCCAGCCCCGCCACGAGCGCCGGAAACAGCGCCGCGCCGGTATTGACGAACACCGGCACCACGGCGAGATCGCCGCCCAGCCACAGACCTGTCATCACGTCGAAATCGCTCATGTCAAGTCACTCTGGGTAAGACTATCGACCGGCGGCTTGTGTGTCACTGCGAACCTTCCTTCTTCGGAATCCAGTACAGTTTGTCCGGTTCGGCCAAGTTGTGCTCGCCGTAGGATACGTTCTTCCACGTGGCCCGCGTTTCGGGAGGCACCATTAGTCCGCCTTCGAGCACGTTGTCGAACACCACGCCGTTTAACTCGGCCTCGCCGAAGAAGGCCAGGACGATACCTTTGGGGTTGCCCCATTGTTTTCCGTTGGCCTTGGCCTTTTCGCTGTCGTGCATCTTGAACACCAGTCGGGCCCTGGTCGGGTCTGCGCTGTGCATGACGAGCCGGCCCTGCTCTCCCAACAGGAACGAGACGCCGGGAGTCCGTATGCCCCCGGCGGGCTTGCGGATGATATATTGTTCTTCGATCCCGGCGACGGGAAAGAGCATGTCCCGCGTGATGGGCCGCTGGGGCGTGCCGATCATCAGCGTGCCGCCGACCCATACGGACGGCTTGCCTAGCTGTTTGGCGGTCGTCTCAACGCTGATGCGCGCATCCTGGAGGAGTACGACAGTCGCCTCGGGTTGGATCGCAAAGCAGGCTCGCATCCCTGGGGATAGATAGCTCCCCTCCGAGATGATCAGCGTGCCCTCGCCGGCGATGCGAAACTGGTCGTTTACATGGTTCTTGCCGATGATCTCCAGCGAGCCTCCGGGGGCGGTCTGGTAGCAGCCCCATTGTGAGATGCGCCAGTCCGCGGCATCCACCCGTTGCGGAGTCGTTTCTCCCCTTTTCGGCCTTCTGACCCTCATCCCGTCAAAACGAAGAAACCGATGCACGCCGGGCGCGGGGTTGGTGTACTTACCGAACCACGGCGCCTGCATTCCGCTGCCATCCTTCATCCACAGGTTGCCGTTAATGTTGTAACAGAGGAAGAATTCCACTTTGCCCTCGACGGTCATGTGGCGGCATCGCCACTCGGGCCGGGTCCCCCCGGCGACCTGGTAGAAGACATCGGCCGCCGGCAGAAGGATGTCCGCGACAGGGGCGTCGGGGCCTTCGGAGTCGTTGCGGACAGGCGGTTGGAAGTACGGCCTGCCGGTCTGGTCAAGCCAGTTTGCCGCCACGAAGCGCGAGCCCGATTCGCCCGGACGCCGCCAGACCATCAGCGGACGCTTGGGCCAGTTCTGCTTGCCATAGTTGCCGATCTGTCCTTTGCCCGGCACGTCCGCCCAGAGGGCGTTGACCTGACGGACCTGCTGCTCCTCGGCCGTCAGGTCACGCTTGGGATTGTACTCCGTCCGCTTGCCGTCGATGGCGACCGCGCGGACGCTCTTGAGGTCGAACGACTGTGCGATGCGGTTGCCTATGGCTCGCACGATCAGCCGGTCGCCCAGCGGGAAGAGTATCTCGCATTCGGTCTTCAGGCCGTCGACGAACTCGACGGTTCCCATTCCGCCCTGGAAGTCGATCAACTCGATCTTCGAGTAAATCGCATCGCCGGACGCCGCGCAGTGCTCGCCGAACGTCGCGCCCGCAAGGGCCTTCTTCACCGCGGCCGGGTCGGTCGACGCGACGCCGCCGGCGCGGAGGTAGTCGATGCTCACCTTGCCGAGGCCCACGGGCTTTTCGAGGAAGATCGAGACGCCTTTGTTTGCCGCCGTCGTGTTGGGATCGCCGGCCGTGATGGAAAGTACGCCGAAGTTGCGGACCTCGGCCGTGGGGCGGAGGTAAAGCCCGCCGGGCTGGTTGAGGAAGCTGCCATCGCCCTCGGCCATAGTCAGTTCGATGACGGCTGGGGCGTCACTCTTGTCGCCCTCCTTGCCGACCTGGAGCAGGCCTTCGATTCGCACGTCCGCGACGATGTCGTCGGGCGGGTTGACCCGGCCGATGCGGGAGCCGCCGCGCATCTCGAGGGCGGCCTTTTCGCGGACCCACACATACGGCTCGAACTTCCCGAACCCGCGCTTTCTGAGTTTCTTCAGGGCGATTCGCGCCTGGAGAGTGGCATTGATCCGAAGGCTGGTTCCCGTCGCCAGAACAAGCCGGCCCGACTCGACGG
>JAUWQU010000528.1 GCA_030610965.1 Phycisphaerae bacterium | reverse complement strand
CGAGGACCAGGGCGACGGGCTTTCGACCGGCCCGACGAGCCAGCCCTCCCCGGCCACGGCCCCCGCCACGGCGATTTCTGATACCTCGCCGCAGGCCGCCGAGTCGGCGCCCGAGCCGATACCCGCCAGGGCCCTGCTCGGCCTGGATGAGCTGACGCCAAAGATCGAGGCGCCCAAGGGCAAACCCGAAGACCATCCCCTGCCCGAGAGGATCCGCGACGAGGTCGCCCAGGGGCGAAAGTTCATCGCCGAGCGGAATTTCGCCAGGGCCGTCTATCTGTTGGAACGGGCCTCCGGCTTCGCGCCGGGAAACGCCCAGGTCCTCCGCCTGCTGGGGCAGGCCTACCTCGCCCTGCCAAACCGCGGCAAGGCGGAGGCCAATCTTGCCGCGGCCGCCAAGGCTGCCGATGACGACCTGGAGACGCACCTTCTGCTAGGCCAGCTCGCGGCCGCCCAGCAGCACAGCGGCCAGGCCATCCGCCACGTCCGCGCCGCGTTGCTTTGTTCGCAGGCCTCGCCGGAAAACCCCCGCGCCGCCGAGGCGCTGCTGACGCTGGCGCTGCTGCTGGACCGGGAGGGCTACTGGTCAGCCGCGATCGAGGCGTATCGCAAGTTCAGCAAGTGGGCCGACCAGCACGGCCGAAACTACGCCGAGCGGGCAACCATGCGCCAATGGATACTGCGCCCCGAGAGGCTGCTCAGCCGACAGGGGGCGCTGCTGCTTCTGCTCCGCCAAAGGCCCGAGGCCATCGCTCTGCTCGACCGCGCCTATCGCCGCGACCGCACCAGCATCCGGACCGCCACCCTGCTCGTCGACGCCCTGCTGAGCCAGAAGGACTTTGACCGAGTGGAGGCAATGCTGCTGGACATGGTCAGCCTGCCCGGCCAGCGCGGGAACCTGCCGCGTATGCTCAGCGCCCTGTGCCGCCAGCGCGGGGACCGCAAGCTGCCGGAGCGGTTCTGGCGGGCCGTGGCAAAACGCAACAAGCAGGACTCGGACATCGCCGTAGCGCTGGCCAGGACGGCCCAGCAGCTTGGCTGGACCGAAGAGGCAATGACCGTCCTGCTGTCGGTCGTGACGAGCCAGCCCAACAACGCCGACATCTGGCGGATTCTCGGCCGCAACTACGTCCGGCTGGGCCGCTACGACGAGTTGATGGACGTGATGGACAAGGCCCTCTCGGCCGACCCGGCCAGCGTGGGCGCGATGGCCGAGGGCATGGAGGACCTGGCCGCCGCCGCGAATACCCCCGGCGTCGAGCGCGAGCTGGCAGAGCTGGCCCGCAAGGCCGAGGCGAAGAACCAATACGCCCTGTTCTACCTGGCCGGACTGTTCGCCACGGCCAAGGACAAAGATCTGCTGGCCGCCGACCTCTATCAGCGGGCGACCGAGAAGAAACCGGACTTCTACCAGGCCTACGAGGCCCTGCTCGAGGCCTATCTCGCACAAAAGCGAGACGACCGCGTGGACCGGTTGCTGAACCGCATGGCCGGCATGGCCAAGGACACCTACCTTCCCTATTACCTCCGGGGCAAGGTGGAACTCAGACGCGGAAAACCGGAAGAAGCCATCGTCGCGCTCGAAGAAGCCCAACGACGCAAGAGCGACGACCTGCCGGTTCTCCTGCTGCTGGCCGACGCCTACTCCGCGGCGGGCAACCTGCCAAACGCGGTCAAGACCCTGGGCAGGGCCTTGATGCAGAATCCCGACAGCGACCAGGTCGCCAGGAAGCTCTTCGACATCTACGTCGCCAACCGCAAGTACACCGAAGCGCGGGGGCTGGTCAACCGGTTGCGAAAGAAGAACCCGGACAACTTCCAGAACCGGCTCATGCTGGCCGAACTGGCGCTGCTGGCCAAGCGGCGAAAGGAGGCGACGGCCCTGCTGAGCCAGCTTGCCAGCGTCGCGCCGGAAAACGCCGACGTCCAGGCCCTCACCGTAAGCGCCCTGCTGGGGCCCGTGCCTGGAATAATCAGAAAGAAGGACTTCGACGACACCGCCGAGAAACTCACGCGCATCACCCAGGTTCAGCCCGGCAACCGCACCGCTCGCAGGGCGCTGGCGGAGCTGTTGACCGCCGTCGGAAAGACGGCCGAGGGGACCGCCATCTTCGGCACGCTGTTCGACGACACCCCCGGCGACGCGGACCTTGCCTGCCTGTACGTTGACGCCCTGGCCGACGCCAACGAGCCCGCGGCCGCCCTTGCAGCCATCGAGAAGTTCCGCGCCCTCAAGGACAAGCAAGAGGATTTCCGGGGCCGGGTGCGGCATATCCAACTGCTCGGGCGGGTCACGCGGTTCGACCGGGCTGGCAAGCTGGCCCAGCAGTGGATCGCCGACACGCGGGAAGACAACCTCCAGACCTTCTACCGCCAGGAGTTGCTGCAAGTCATGCAGGATGGCAACCAGCACGACACGGCCCTGGCGGTTATGGACGCGTGGATCGCGTCGAACCCGGGCGAGCCCATGCTGCGTCGCCTCCAGTCGGTGCGAGTGCGTTTGCTGGGCATGGCCAGGCAGTACGACAAGGGCCTGGAACTTGTCCTCCAACTCAGCGAAGACGAGCAGATGAACTTTGCCGGCCAGAGGCTGGCCCTGGCGGCGATGGATCGCCAGGACTACGACAAGAGCATCGAACTGCTGGGCGGCTGCCTCCAGCGCATCCAGGCCTTCGCCGGGGAACTTGCGGGCCTCCGCAAGGCCGTCCAGGGCCTTGGGGCCTCCAAGGCCAGGACCGATGACGCCTACGCCGCGGCGATGAAGAAGATGCCCCAGACCTTGGTATCGATGGTCGCCAGAGCCGTCAGGGCTGCCCAGTACGACATGGCCCTCGTCAACATCGGCACATGGGCCAATGCCACCGATGAGATCGTCTGGAACATCCACGCGATTGAACTGGTGGTGCTGGACAGGGCCAGGCGGAACCGGCAGGCCCGAAAGCTGGCCGAGCAGTGGGTCGCCGACTCGCCCAAGCTCCTGGCCCCGCGAAGGCTGCTGATCGGCATGCTGGCCGACGACAAGAAGATCGACGAGGCCGACCGGCTCCTGGACAAGTGGCGAAAGCAGAAGGTATTCGACCAGCCGGCGACCGCGCCGGCAACCCGACCGGCGACCGCGCCCGTCAACGAGCCCGATACGCTCGATGAGGCCCGTCAATGGCTTGGCGAGATGTCGGTGCGAATGAAGCTCGCGGCCGGTAAGAACGACGATGCGCTAAAGCTTGCCGATGAACTGATCAAAACCGATCCAAAGAACTCCGAGTTGCTGACGCTCAAGAGCAACATCCTGGGCGAAATGGGCAGGTCCGATGAGGCCGTTATCGTCATGGGCGCGGCGCTGGCGATCGAACCCACCGACGCCAGCCTCAACAACAACATGGGTTACATGCTCGCCGTTCGAGGCGAGCGCCTTGACGAGGCCGAGAAGATGCTCCGCCTGGCCGTCGCATCCAGACCCGGAGAGGCCGCTTTCATCGACTCGCTCGGTTGGGTATTCTACAAGCACGGTCGGATGTTAATGGCCGGGCGGGTGCTCCAAACGGTGATCGACCACCCGAGCGCCAACGAACCCGGCCATGGCGTCATATTCGACCACGCCGGCGACGTTTACTGGCGACTGGGCTGGCGCGACAAGGCCGTGGAGTTCTGGGCCAAGGCCGTTAAGCTCTGCAAGGAGAGCGAGAATCCAATGCGCGAGGACCGCGAAATGCTCGAAAACACGCCGGGCAAGATCGCGGCCGCACGAAAGGGCCTCGAGCCTGCGGTCTCGCCTTTGGGCGACATAATCATGCCCGACAAGGACGACATCGACGACGACGTGCTTCTCCACAGGCTCGGCGGTTGAAGGCGACGGGCTGTAAGAGTTTTCCTGTTCACGGAGATTTACGAGTATGTCCGGACATTCACATTGGGCGAC
>JAUWQU010000186.1 GCA_030610965.1 Phycisphaerae bacterium | reverse complement strand
ACCCGCCGTCCGCGTGGTCGGAGAGGCCCTCGGGCTACCGGCTGAGACGTTCAGCCGCCCCCCCTTCCCCGGTCCGGCCCTGGCGGCTCGGGTTATCGGCGAGGTGACGCCCGAGCGGGTCGCCCTTGTCCGCGCAGCCACGGTGATCGTCGAGTCGGAACTGTGCGACAGCGGCGCGTTCCAGTACCTCGCGATCCTCCACGAGGACAAGGTGACCGGCATGCGAGACGGCAAGCGGGACTTCGGCTACCAGATCGAAGTTCGCTGCTGGGACAGCACCGACGCGGTGACCGCGACGCCGACCGATCTGCCGTTCGGCCTGCTCCGCAAGATAGCCGACCGCATCACGGCCGAGATACCCGGCGTCGTGAGCGTGACGTACAACATCGCCCCGAAGCCGCCATCCTGCATCGAAGCGGTTTAGCGCACGTCACGCTTCATCCGCTTCGAATATGCCCTTACGGGCACACTACGAACGCCAGAGGCCCTTCGAGCGCAAACGCCCACGTCGAACCGTTCGCACCGCGTTCGTAGTGACGCCGTGAGGCGTTATGCGCATCCAGAATACAATTCGCGCGAGAATCGTCTGGAACGCGCATTACTTGAGGACGATGTCGAGCGCCACCGGCTTGCCGGCGGGAAGCGAGACCTTGCGGGCGCTGTCCTTGTCTGCCTTGTCGATCGACGCGTCGCCCTCGGTCACGGATATCTTTTTAATCGCCGAGGGGGCCTCCAGCACGACCGTCTGGGCCTTGGCGGACACGAGCGCGACCTGGATCCGGCCGGCGTCCCACTTGAGGCTCTTGATCTCGATTTGACCGCGGCAGCTAGCGCCTTCGATGGTTCCCGATGGCCAGGCCTTCGGCAGGGCCGGCAGCAGTTGGATTCTGCCGGCCTCCGACGCCACGAGCATCTTGATGATCACCGCGGGCATGCCCCCGCTGATGTCCATATTGAACAGCGATCGGTGATTGTGCATCGAGGCCAGATTGCTCAGCCAATACCGGTTGACCAGATTGACAAGGCACTGGTAGGCCAGTTCGCCCTCGCCCAGGCTGCCCGATGCCTGCCCGAGCTGCACCACGCCGAACGACATGAACCCCGAGCGTTTCCAGTGCTTTTCGAGCTTGATCTCGATGATGCGTCTGAACGCGGCCTGGAGTTTGGGGTCGCGTGCGATATCCTCCGACATCCCGTCGTAGAGCGGGTAGAGCTGGGATGAGTGGCGATGGCCGAGATTGTCATCCAGCTTGTCGGTCAGCCATTCTTTGGCGGCGCCTTCTTCGCTGACCATGTACGCGGGCATCTTGGTGAGCATCTCGCGCCAGACGGGAATCTTGTCCTTGTTGACGCCCAGTTCGCCGGAGGCGGCGATCAGGTTGCCCAGCAGTTCCCTGGCCGCGGCGCCGTCCATGGTGGCGTTGAATGTGCCTTGGCTTCTGGTGTTGGCCGGCGAGTTCTCCGGAGAGGTCGTGGGGCTGAAGACGTACTTGCCGTCCGGACCCTCGTAGAGGTAATCCTCGAAGAACAGGCCCACCTGCTCCATGAACGGCAGGGCGTGGTCGGCCAGGAACTTGCGATCGCCCGTGTACAGGTAGTAGTCATAGAAGAAGTGAGCGGCCCATGGCGCGCCACCCACCCAGAAGCCGCCGGCGAAACCCGGCGCCAGCGCGTTGTTGTAACCGTGGGTTGTCGAGCGGGACGGCAACACAACCCCGCGCGCGCCGAATATGTTCCTGGCGTTAACCTTCAGGCCGGGGACGATCGACTCGATGTACGACGTGTAGGCCAGCATGAGTTCTGGCGTGTTGCCCATCATCATGCTCGCGATGGCTGAGGGCACGTTACCGTTGTGGGTGAAGTCGCTGGCCCAGGAGGGGACATACGTGCCGGCCCAGACGCCCTGCAGCACCGGGGGAAGCTCGCCCGTGCAGGAAATGATGTTGTACCTGCCCGCGTCGAACTCCTTCTCGATCAGGGCCTCGCAGAGGTCCTCATTGGTGGACTTTTCGAGGAGCTGCTCGGTGGTCAGTTTGCGGTCGGCCCCGCCGCCGATGTCCAGCCGCATCCGGCTGAACATCTCGCCGTGGATGCGCTTATGGCGCGCGAGCAGTTGCTTGTAATCGGCCGGTATCTTGGCCAGGGCTTCGGCCGTCGCGGCAAGGCCAGGCCGGTCGGCTTCGCGGAGCAGCCTGATATCGACAAGCACCAGCACCTCGTCGGCCCCGGTGACTACCAGCGCGGACCCTTCGGCGGAGGTCTTGCCGCCGGTCGCCACGACCCGGGCCACCCCTTCCAGCGACTGGATGCTGCCGGGGTAGGCCTTGGCGAAACCGTTGCTGAAAGTCAGCGTGGACTCACCGGCCGTGGTCTTGACGTCCTTGATGAGACGCTCGAACCTTTCGTTCGATCGCTCCACCTGTTTGCGGCCCAACTTGGCGCTGGGCCGACGCGGCGTCAGTGCCAGCCGGCAATTCACCGATCCGGGCTTTGGGCCGCGGATCAACAGCACGGCCACGTTGTCCGCTCGCGAGACGAACAGTCGTCGCTCGAACGCGCCCCGGCTGTCGGCCCAGTACACTGTCGCCTCGCCGGTCTGGAAATCCACGGACCGCATGTAATCCGACACCTTCCCCTCGGCGGGCATCTTGAGATGCAAGTCGAAGGCCGGGACGAATGGATCGGGGTACATGAAGCCTTTCTGCCCCGACAGATCGAACGCCAACTGGGTCGCTTCCCTATACTTGCCTTGATCGATCAGCTTGCGAACCTCGCCCAGCCGCGAGGCCGTGTCGGGAGGGACCACCGGCTTGCCCATCGGCAGGAACAGCCGTTCATGGGTGAATATGATCGTCTCATCAAGGGGCTGGGCGAAGACGTTGGCGCCGATCGTGCCGTTGCCGCTGATCAACCCCTGCTCCCAGGTCTCGGCGGGTTCGGAACTGACAAAGCCCCGCTCGGGCACGGGCAGTGGCCCGGTCGCAGCCCCGGCCGTCACAGCCGAGGCGAACAGGCACGCCAGAGCAATGGCGCATGAGATGGCCTGGAGTGTCAATGGGAACGTGAGTGATCCGGCGTGTGTCGTCATCGGCCTGCTCCAATTGTGAGTACGTAATTTGCCCAGCGCAATGCCGCGCCCGCGACCAAACCAAGTGTCGCCTTTCCGCGGGGCAACGGCTGGGCGCCGGTGGCGAGTGTAATCCATCGGCCAGCGATCCGCAATGCAACCGGGCCGTAGTAGGGCCCAGGTGGCCGACCTTCCTTCCTGGCGGCCTGCCTTTTGCTCGGCCGATGCACGAGACAGAGGCTTTAGACTTCAGGCTTCAGACTTCAGGCTTCAGGCGCAGCAAAAACGGCGGGAGCTTCGCGACTGCCGGCCACTGTTTCTTCTCCTGAAGCCTGTAGCCTGAAGCCTGAAGCCTCAAACATTATCAACTGATGGTTGTAGAATATGTTATGATCCGCCAGGAAGAAATATCGCTCACTGGCCCAGGAACAACTCGTCGTTACGGCATCGATACCACGCCGTCGGCCTCCATGATGTGCTTGTGTTGTGATGCATTCGCACGGTCGGGGGCCGGGTGAGCGGCGATTAACTGGCGAGTCACCGCACCCAGGATTCCCGATCGATCTCGTCCCAAGGCAGCAGCAGGACGTCGTGGCGAGCCTGTCGAGCCTGCCCGCCGTAGGCCACCACAGCCTGACACGAGGCGTCATCGAGGGCGGCCCTGATCCGCCGGGCGGCACTTAGCATGTCGTCTGAGACCGTCTGGCCCGCTTTGACCTCAACAAGGGTGCGCTGGTTGCCGGACTCGACCACCAGGTCGGCCTCGGTGCCGTGCTGATCGCGGTAGAAGAACACGCCGCCTCGTTCGCCTCTGTTGGTGCGGTGCTTGAGGATTTCCGAGGCCACCCACGTCTCGAAGATGGCCCCGCGAAACGGATGTGTTCTGAGCTGGTCGGCGGTGCGAATCCCCAGCAGCCAGCACACCAGCCCCGTATCATAGAAATGCAGCTTGGGCATCTTCACCAGCCGCTTGCGGATGTTGGCGTGCAGGGGCGGCAGGCGGAAGACAATGAAGCTGGTCTCCAGCACGGATAGCCATGCCCTGACCGTCGGCTGGGAAACCCCGGTGTCGGCGGCCAGTGCCGAGAGGTTCAGCAACTGGCCGGTCCGGCCGGCGCAGAGCTCGACGAATCTCTGAAAGGTCACGAGGTCGCCACCGTTGGTGAGGGGGCGAACGTCGCGCTCGAGGTATGTTCCGATGTAGGAGCCAATCCAGTCCGCGGGCGACAGCTTCCGATCGAAGATGCGCGGATAGCCGCCGGCCAGCAGGGCCTCGTCGAGGTCGCTGGGGTAGCTCTCAAAGCGGCGAACCTCGCTACGGGCCAGGGGCAGCAGGTGCAGCACGGCCGTTCGGCCGGCGAGGGATTGGCTGACCGACTCCGAGAGGATCAAGTTCTGGGAGCCTGTCAGGACCCACCTGCCCGGCGAGGGGTTCTCGTCGATAAGGCCCTGAAGGTAGGATGGGAGCTCCGGACACCGCTGGACTTCGTCGAGGATCGCCCCATTGGGGTACTGCGCGAGGAAGCCCCGAGGATCTTGCAGTGCGAAGGACCGAACGTCCGGCGCCTCGAGATTGGCATAGGCGTGCTTCGGAAAGACGGCTCGGCAGAGCGTGGACTTCCCGCTCTGGCGAGGCCCGATAACCGTCACCGCCGGAAACGACTTAGCGACAGACTCCAGCTTATCACTCAGATCACGTTCGATCATGCTGTTAAGCCTATCGGCCATTCCGGGCTAATTCAAGATTCAATTTTGAACTATCCCAGCATCGCGGCATCCTGAATCATTGCGACTATCCCATCGGCACCAGCCCGCTGGAAGGCGTCAACAACAAGATAAAAGTCATCAAACGAGCGGAAATGTCGGCTGGACCAGCCGCGCCATTCGTGAAGTCGCGGGAATCCTTTCTTCTCCTGAGGGCCATTCTGAGCGGGGACGGTCAGGATGCGGATTTCAGGATAATTGGCCGAGACGGTCTCCAGTCTTCCCTGTTCGATGTGCTGGAGCGGGAGTTCCATGTTGCTCTGTCCGCCCAGGACCCAGACATCGCCGATCAGGATGTTCTCGAGGGTCAGCGCCTTGTCCTTTCCCTTGACGGTTATCTGCTGGGGTTTGTCATTGGCGGGCATCGCCGGGAAGGTCACTTTCCACGAGCGGTCTTTGGCGGCGACGGCCGTCTGCTTCTGTCCCGCAAAGGAGGCCGTTACTCTTTCGCCAGGGGCGGCCCATCCCCAGATACGGATCGGTTTATCGCGTTGAAGCACCATGTTCGCCTAGAACAGATTATGGACACGCAGCCCTTGGCCGATGGCGGGGACATCAATAACGTCCTCCTTCGGCATGTCCTTCTTGGGGGCGCCAACTGCAGTTCCCACGATCATGGTGAGAAGACAGATCGCTAAGCAGTTTAATGACGTCTTGTTTTGCATTTTTCCCTTTCGTTTTGTACGCACGTTTCCAGAGCGGCTATTCTTGCTCGCGAAACGGCCTCCGCCGCACCTTCCCATCCGCTGTGAGTCTCTCACGGTCGCACGATTCTCTACCTTTTCGAGATACTCCGCAGCTTTGGGTGATCCTTGGCGGCTTCGATGGCCTTGATGGCATCTTCGACCGCGCCAACTCGCGTGGCGTTGAGTTTGCCTCCGGGAAATTCCCGCCGCTCGACCGCTTCGTTGAATTGAATAATCAGTTCCTTCAACCCCGGAATCGCGCTTTGGGCGGCCGAGCCGTAGGTGACCAGTTCCTTCATGATCAGTCCGGTTCTCGCTTGGCTACCGTGGCCGCCTTGGGTTTTGGCGTAAATAACACCTGCCTCGATGGCCTCCTTGAAGTGGTATTTTGTCAATGCCTTGAACGCGCCCATGCGGATCGCATCGCGGAACATCGTGTCCGCCGGCGCCGGTACTTTAATGGCAGCCAGGATATCCGGCGCCAGCGCCTGAACGTCTTCCAGAGTCAGAAGCTTCTCGAACGTGACTCGGAGGTTTGCCCGCGCCCTGCCATCGGGGTTTTGAGCGATGGCCCGAATGGCCGGGTAAAGCACTTTTTTGTCGATGTCTTCTATCGAACCCCTCAGCAATCCGCCGAACAGGGCCTTCGCCAGTTGACCATGGCTGAACTGGACGGGGTCATCCCAGGTGATCGGCTGGATGGGCTCGGCCGTATCGATGAGCGCCTGGAGCATGTCATCCAGCACGGGCTTCGCCGCTTCGCGCATCTTACTTAGGGCCTCGGCCGCCTTGTACCGCAGCCAGCGGTCATCGTGCTCGAGCAGGCTGAGCATGACGGGCAAGGCCTCCGTGGCCCTGAGATGCCCTAGCGTCTCGCAAGCGCCCTGCGCGACATGCACGTCGTTGCCGCGGGCCATCTCGATCAGCGCCGGAACCATCGACTTCGCTTCGGGACGCCCGGCCAGTTCCTCGGCGGCCCAGCCGCGGACGATCGGTGACCAGTCGCTAAATGCGGCGACCAGTTCCTTCGCGCTCTTGGTCTTGCGGTCCAGGTCGAAGCGCCCCGCGGCGATGGCGTCGGAAACATCTTTTGGGCTGAGCCGGTTCGCCTGCTTGGCGTCCCTGCCGGTGATGTGCAGCTTCTTCAGGGGCAGGGAATAGGTCAAGACGTAGGTGGCGCAGGGACTCAGGCCGTTGTAGCTGCTCTTACCGTAGTACGTGGCGTCGTGGGTCTTGCCGGGCCCATGCTGCTCGCCACCGTCGTATGTGAAGGAACCATCGCAGCGCCTCGCGAGGTCGAAGCGCCACGAGGTCTGATTGAAATAGGCCGCCGTCGCCGCGGGCCCACCCGTGTTGACGCCTAAAACGCCCCACAGGAAGCTGAATCCCTGGCCGGTATGCCCGTATTCGCGATTGTTATAGGAAGCGGTCGCCATCTTTGCGAAGAATTGCGTCTCCTTTATTCGATTTCCTTCAACGGCGAATAGCATCGCAGCCTGGGCGGTTTTGCCATTGCTTCCGTGGTAAGGCCACGGCATGTGCTCGCCGTAGGGAATCGCTCCCTTGTCCACGTAGTAGCCGAAGAACTTCGAGGCCCTCTTGATGGCCGGATCGATCTCCGGATGCTTGAGGCCACACTTCTTGCCCATGACGATCGCGAGATTGCCGACCAGCCCCGCGGCGTTCACCGGGCCGTAGGG
>JAUWQU010000275.1 GCA_030610965.1 Phycisphaerae bacterium | reverse complement strand
AGGCTGATCCCGCCGCCACTGGCCGACGTACCGTAAGCCAGCCAACTCGCCCCGTCCCATCGGCGGACGTATATCTGCGTGCTTCCGCCAACGTCCTCCGACCATGCCACGATCGGGTTGCCCGCCGCGTCGGCCGCGATGGCCGGGTTGCGGGACGAACCGGCAGAGCTGCTTATCCCACCGCCGCCGGCAGAACCGCCCAACTCCTCCCAGGCGCTGCCGTTCCACCGCGCCACGTATATCTCGAAGTTGCCGTTCCTCGCGTCCGCCCAGGCGATGATCGGCGCGTCGCCGCTGCCGAACGTCGCCGCAGGCTCTATCGAAAGCCCTGGATTGCCGCTGAGCCCGACGCCGCTGGCGGACCACGCCAACTCACCCCACCGCCCGGCCATAGCGGGCCCGACGGGCAGCGAAACCGGCGCAAGGTCCGCCATGGCCGCCATCATCGCCTGCGCGGCGTCCGGGCCAGGATCGCCGGCCTTGCCGTCGAGGTCGCCGGTCTGGGAAGAACCCGTCGCTGCGCCGGGATCGGCCGCCATGAACACCCCGGCCTCGAACTCCTGGAAGTCGTTGACGCCCGGCCCGCCGTAGCCTGTGTCGCTGTCGGGGCCGCCGCGAGCGAAGTCGTCCCCGCCGTTGCCGTAAACAGTATCGTTGTCGGCGCCCGCGTAGATGCGGTCGTCGCCGTCGCCGGCCCCGGAAACATCCGCAAGGTCGTTGTCGCCGGCGATCATGTCGCCGCCACCCTCGCCATAGATGAAGTCGTTCCCGCCGTTGCCGTACAGCGTGTCGCCGCCGGCCCCGGCCGAGGTGTCGTCCTCGCCGTTGTCGCCTATCAGCGTGTCCACGGCGTTATCGTCTGGCCCCGCGATGCCGTGGCCGCGAATGGTATCGCTGTCGTCGCCGCCAATCAGCACGTCCGCCCCGGCGTCGCCGTTGATCTGGTCGTTGCCGCCCTCGCCGAGGATGCGGTCCGCGCCATCGCCGCCGTACAACTGGTCGGCCCCTCCGCCGCCAAGCAGCAGGTCCTCGCCGGCTTCGCCACGGAGGATGTCCACGTCGTCGCCGCCGGTCAGCGTGTCGTTGCCGCTGCCGCCGAAGAGCTCGTCGCCAGGCCCGCTGCCCGCATGGAGCCGGTCGTCATCGGCCTCGCCGTAGAGCGTGTCGGCGCCGGCGTCGCCGTGGATGGCGTCCTTGCCGTCGCCGCCCAAGAGCGTGTCGCCGTCGTCGCCGCCATGAAGCTCATCGTCGCCGCCCTGGCCGTAAAGCGTGTCGATGCCCGCGTCGCCGAACAGCACGTCCGGTGCGTCCTCGTCGGTGACGAAGTCGTCATTGTGGCCGTACAGCGTGTCGGCGCCGAGCCCGCCGTGCAGCTCGTCCTTGCCGGCGTTGCCGGCCAGCACGTCCGCGCCGGACCCGCCGTCGAGCAAGTCGTCGCCGTCGTCGCCGAAGAGACTGTCTGCGCCGCCGAGGCCGTAAAGCTGGTCGGCTCCGGACCCGCCGTTCAGCACGTCATCGCCGGTGTCGCTGCCGGTGACGACGTCTTGGCCGGTGCCGCCGTCCAGCGTGTTGCCCGTCCCGCCGCCGGCGATGAGCACGTCATCGTCCGCGCCACCGGCGAGGTCGTCGGTGCCCTGCCCGCCGTCGATGTAATCTCGCCCGCTGCCGCCGGAAAGCGTATCGCTGCCGTCCTGGCCGAGAATCCGGTCGGCCCCGCCGTTGCCGTACACCGTGTCGTCGCCGGTGCCGCCTTCGATCCGATCGCCGCCGTCGGTGGGGTTCTCCGAGGCGTCGGCCACCACGCTGCCGTCGCCGGAAATGGTGTCATTGTCGGCCCCGCCGAAAAGCAGGTCGCTGCCCGCGTTGCCCGCAAGCTCGTCCTGACCGACCTCGCCGTAGAGCACGTCGCCGTCGTCGCCGCCGAACATGTGGTCCATGCCGACCCCGCCGTGCATCTCGTCACGGTTGGCGTTGCCGTACATCACGTCGTCGCCGTCCTCGCCGTACATCAGATCCCGACCGTCGCCGACGCGGGTGAGGTTGTCCGGCGCAGCCGTCACGCCGTCGCCCGCCATCGTGTCGATGCCCGTGCCGCCATACATCGTGTCGCGGTCGGCCCCGCCGGTCATCTGGTCCTCGCCGGCCTCGCCGTAAAGCAGGTCGTTCTGCGTGCCGCCGAAGATCCAGTCGTTGCCGCCCTGGCCGTGGATCGTGTCGTCGTCCGCGTCGCCGTACAGCACGTCGGCGGCAAGATCGTCGCCGCCGATGGTGTTGTGGCCCCAGATAAGGTCATCGTTGTTGTCGCCGTGGATCGTGTCTGCCCCGGCGTCGCCGTGCAGCACGTCGTTGCCGGTCCCACCGTGGATGTCGTCATCGCCGGCGCCGCCATGCACAGTGTCAACGCCGCCGTCGCCGTAGATCGTGTCGGTCGCCGCGTCGTCGCCGGCGCCGGAGGCCGAGTGGCCGAAAATCGCGTCATTGGAGCTGCCGCCGTAGATGGTGTCCGCATCGCCGCCGCCCTCGATGACGTCCTGACCGGCGTCGCCGTAGATCGTGTCGTGATCGCCCTCGCCGCGGATCGTGTCGTCGTCGTCGTTGCCGCGGATGGTGTCCTGGCCGGCGCCGCCGTAGATAACGTCCTTGCTCGTGCCGCCCTCGATCTGATCGGCGCCGTCCTGGCCGTAAATGTGATCCTCGCCGGAGCCGCCGTAAATGTTGTCGCCCGCGCCGCCAGAAAACAGCGAGACCGTCACCGGCGAGGCGCTGATGATCTGCCCGTCGTCGCCGAGGATGACGTCGTCCCCGGAGTCGCCGTAGATCGTGTCAATCCCGTCCGCACTCGTCGGCGTGGACGCACCGCCGATGATCCGGTCGTTGCCGAGCCCGCCCTTGAGCGTGTCGGCACCACCGCCGCCCTCGATGATGTCGTCGTCTTCGTCGCCCTGGATGTAGTCGTTGCCGTCCTGTCCGAAGGCGTGATCCTCGCCACGCGCGCCGTAGAGATGGTCGTCGTTGTCGCCGCCGTACAGGATGTCGGCGCCGTACAGGACGTCGTCCACCTCGTCGCCGTAGAGGTAGTCCATACCACCCTCGCCGTAGAGGATGTCGTTGCCCTCGTCGCCGTGCAGGGCGTCGTCGCCCGGGCCGCCCCAGAGCGTGTCGTTGCCGGCCTCGCCGGAAAGACTGTCGGCGCCGCCCTCCCCGTGGAGCACGTCGGTGCCATCGCCGCCGGCCATGTCGTCGGAGTCGTCGCCGCCGAAGAGCGTGTCGTCGCCGAGCCCGCCGGTCATGCCGTCCATCCCAACCCCGCCGTAAAGCGTGTCGTTGTCGTCCCCGCCGTCCATTTCGTCGGCGCCGTCGCCGCCGTCGAGCATGTCCGTGCCCGCCCCGCCGCTCATCACGTCGTCGTTGGCGTCGCCGTAGATGGAGTCGTTGCCTACCCCGCCGGCAAGCGTGTCGTCGCCGTCGCCACCGTGAAGTGTCGTGTCGCCTACCCCGGCCGCAAGCTCGTCGTCGCCAACCCCGCCCCACAACTCGGCGGTGGCCAACACGTCTGGCATTATGGTGATGCGGTCGTCGTCGAGCCCACCGTCGCCGATGATGTGCGATACCCCGCCGTAAGTCTGGTCGAACCCGAACGCCTCGACGCGGACCATCTCAGCCCCGGCGACTCCCGCGACGTGGAAGACCGCGAACGACTCGGCCACGTCGTCGGTAAAACTGTTGACGCGGGCGCCGGCGTTTGGCCCAAGGTTCAGCCGCAGCACCCCACCGCCCATGTCGGTGGCCAGGATCGGCGGGATGCCCTCGCCGCAACTCCATCCGAAGTCCAGCAGCTTGACGCTGGCAATCCGGAAGCGCCAGGTCTTCTTGAGCGGCCAGACGCCGACCGTTATCTTGGCGGTCAGGGCCAGCGACAACTCGCCGTCCACGTCGAAGAGGCACGTGAGTCCGAGGTCCTGGATCTCATCGTAGCGGATTCGCCCGTCGTTGTTGGGGTCGACAAGGTCGATGGTCACGTCGGCGAACAGCCCGCCGCCGACTCCGCCGGAAACGATGAACAGGTCCAACACGCCGAGAGCCTGGATGCTGGCGGTGATGGTCGCCTCGTCCACGTCTGCGCCGGTGCCGTCGACGTTCTCGCGGTCCGAAATGTACAGGCCGTTGAGTATGTCCGCCGGGTCGCCGGACGTGAAGAACTGCTCGAGCCCCCACGTGTCGAAACCGAACGCCAGATGCGCCTTGGCGTCCAGCGTGCCGACCAGTTCCACCCCCAGCGGCCCGATCAGCGGGAACGTGTGGCTAAGTTCGAAGTTCAGCGTCAGCTCCGGCATGTCGTAGCTGAACAGCAGCGTGTTCTGATGGCCCAGCAGCAGTTCGAAGACCGCATGCGGGTCCTCAAGGAGTTGGAAGCGGAAGTCGCCCGGCAAGCCGATCAGCGTCTCCAGGAACGTCTTTAGCTCCCCGGCGAATGGCTCGGTGATGCCGCCGAGCTGCGTCAGGAACGCGTCTGCCGCCACGAGCACCTGGGGCACGACGTTGGCCGAGGTGGCCAGTTGCCTCGCGTCGAAGTCGCCAAAGCCGAACGAGCCGAGGTTGATGAAAATCGGGTCGCCCACCGGAGGCAGCGGCGGGTTGGAGGCCAGGTCGTAGATGTTCGAGGCGGCCTCGACGAAGTCCACGAACGCCGTGCCCAGGAACGTCGCAAGGTCCATCAGCGTCACCTTGCCGTCGTGGTTGCGGTCGAACGCGTCGCTCACCGCGCCTATGTCCGAAAACACCGGCAGCCGGGCCGTCAGCGTGTCGAGGATCGGCTTATACGGACGAAGCGTGCCGGCGATAGTATCCAGGACAGGGCGGACGAACTTGTCCATCGTCGCGCCGATGTCTATCTGGACGTCGTGAATCTCGATGATGGGCCGGTCGCCGAAGGTCTGGATCGTCGCCGTCAGGGCGTTCACGCTGGTGTAAGTCCAGTCGGCCAGCAAGTCGAATGTCAGCGTCGGGAGCCCGTCTTCGGCGTCGCCCGACCCAGCCGTCATGTGCATGTTCAGATCCAACGCCCCAGTGACGGTGGCCGAGCCGATGAGCTGCTGGTAGTTGCCTCCGACTCCTGCAAGCTCGGCGAACGTGAGCTTGTTGTCCCCGCCGCCGATGTCCTGGAAGTCTATGGCGAAATCGGCGGTCATCGTGGTCGGCACGGCCGGGTCGCCTACGCCGTCGTCCGCGTGGGCAACCAGGAAGTTGAAGGTCCCATCGAGCGTCGAGCCCGACTGGATCTCCGAATCGAAGTGTACGGCCATGGCGTCGTTGTCGGTGCGGCAGTAGAACCCGCTGGACAGGCTGACGCCGACGGTGAAGTCGAAGTCCCACGAGAGCTGCACGTCCACGTCGGCGGCGACGACGAGGCCCAGGCCTCCCATCGCGGTGGTGAAATCGAGCGGCTGGACGCCGTTTATGACGTTCTGGTGGAGGTTGATCGTGAACTCGACGTAGTCGGCGCCGAGTGTGTAGGGAATCTGATCGGCGTTCGTCAGCGGGGTGTCCGTGCCGTCGACCAGCAGGTTTGCCCCGCCCGGGCCAAGGGCGGCGAACAACGCCAGTTGGACCAGCGCCACCTGCGGCGGCGGGTCGAACAGCGTCGCTGCGCCCTGGGACGCTGGACTCGCCGCCGCGGCGCCGAGTCGGCTGTCCAGCTCGGCCACCACGCTTGGACGAATCTGCTCCAGGAACTGCGAGACCTGCGGCAACTGGTTTCCCACCATCGGCAGCGTTATGCCGAACACGTTGGCATCCAGCGCCGGCTGAAGGTTCTGAAGAAGCTGATCCATGCCCGGCGTCATCACGCCCAGGCTGTCAAGCAGGTCAACCAGCGCGAACTGGGCGTGGATGTCCGGCGAGGTCATCGTCACCGACCCGACCACGCCGCTTAGCATGTCCCCAAGGTCCGTGAC
>JAUWQU010000188.1 GCA_030610965.1 Phycisphaerae bacterium | reverse complement strand
GTTCGGGTCGCCGAAGACATAGCCCGCGCCGGGACCATCGGTATCGTTATTGTCGTAGCATCGCGGCGCTCCGACCCAGACGGTGTTGCCGTCGATGCCCACGCCTCGCCCCCCCCCGGCTGCTGAACCAATCGCGTCGCCGTGGGTGCCGGAGGTTGGCCATGCCGTCGTGCATGGCGACGCTCTGGCCCTGACAGCCCTGGCTGCGCTGCGCGATTCTGTTCCCGCCCATTACCATTCCAGAACCCTACCCCGCCCGGCCGGCTTCGTCAACAGCCGGTCCGAGGACGGAAGGGAAGGAAGAAGGTCTCCGACCCCGGACCGCGCTGACCCTCCGACCCCTGAGCCTCCTTCGGCGTTCCAGGGGGCTGGGCGGGCGCGGTTGGCGGCGGGGGTTCTTGGTCGCCGGGTTGCTGGGTGCCGCCGGGCTGAGGTCGCGGCCTTGCTCATGACCTGGACAATTTGGAGGTTCTTTTGGCTTTTTTCGGCATTTTTTGGCATTAGTGCTGGCACTACTTTTGGCACTCCTTTTGGCACTCCTTTTGGCGGTTGTGGCGGCGAGTGGTGCTGGCCGGATTCTTTTGCATTTGCGCGCTTTGTGCGCGGTTCTTGATGGGTTCTTGCGCGCTATTGGTGGGCCGAAGATGGGATTTGGCGCGCTATTGGTGGTCGGAAGATGGAATTCTGATGCGTCTTAGTGGGGTCAAGAGGTGGTTTGGGTGCCTGGCGGAGCGATTTGGAGGGTTTTTGGTGGGGTCTTGGCGGGGTTTTGGCGCGATTTGGAGGGTCGTTTGGGGCTGTACTGGGTGTTCGCGGAGTGGTTTTGGTTAGCCATAAGATGTGTTTTGAGTGACTTTTGCGCTCACATGGATGGGTTTTGGGCCTTGCACGGGCGTTGCCAGGTGAAAAACGAGAGGATCCAAGGGGTCAGGAACGTTTCTGGCTCGCCTTGTCGGTCTTCGTTGCCTCTTCGCCCGTTTTGCGGTGAGCTATGGTCATGCGTGGTTCATCCCGGCCGGGAACTGGCGGAATGTTCACCCGCGTCCCGAGCCGTTGCAGCGCGCGGCCGGGTGTCCCTCACGCCGAGCCGCCGCCGGCGTCATCGACGGCGGTCAGGCCGCTTTCGTCTTTGTAGGTGGCGGGATCCTTGCCCTTCTCGATCCATGCGATCTTGCGAACGCGACGCTCGTGGCGCCCGCCGGGCTCGAACTGGGTGCTCAGCCAACTGCTGACGATACGGCGGATGAGTTCCTCGCCGAGCACGTCGCTGGCCAGGCAGAGGATATTGGCGTTGTTGTGCCTGCGGGACATCTGAGCCGTCAACTCGTCGTGGCAAAGCGCCGCCCTGATGCCGACAATCTTGTTGGCGCAGATCGTCATGCCGATCCCGCTGCCGCATACGAGGATGGCGACCTCCGCCTTGCCGTCCGCGACGCAACGGGCGGCAGGGAAGGCGAGGTTCGGGTAGTCGCAACTCCGCGAACTGTTGGTGCCCATGTCCATGACCTCATGGCCCTGCTCGCTGAGCAGAACGGCTACCTTCTCCTTGACGGCGTGTCCACGATGATCGGCGGCTAGTGCAATCCTCATAATGGTCCCTTGTCCAATGCAGCCAGTAATGCTTTTTCGATCCGCACGCCCGCGGCGCCGTAGACGTCAAGATCGCCTCCGACCGGGTCCGGCACGTCGCCTTGGGGGTCCAGCCTGCGAATCTTGTGGGCCTCGCCGGGTGCGATACGCCTGGCCTCGGATACGTGAGAATCCGTCATGCAAAATACCACATCTGCTTCTTTTATCAACTCCCTTGTCAAGTTTCGACTTCGATGTCGGGAAATGTCGACGCCCATCAGCCGACCGGCGCTTATGGCCGTGGCGGCAGCGCGGATGCCATCGGGCGCAAACGTGCCCGCGGAAAGCACTTTAGCGCCGTTGCGGGCGAGGTCGCCGACCTTGCAGCCCAGCCGCTCGGCCAGGACCTTCCGGGCCAGACCCGCCGCCATCGGGCTGCGGCAGGTGTTTCCGGTGCAGACGAAGAGGTACGTCCGCGAGAGCATCCGGCGGATGCCGGGTTCGTCGTAGACGCCGGCGCGAAGGATCTGCCAGCCGGACTCGTCGCAGCGAACGATCGTGCTGTCGGCGCCGCAGCGAGTATGTCCGCTGTCGATCAGAAGGTCGATTTGGCCGTCGAGGTCGGCCAGGACTTCCCCGGCCCGGCGGGGCGAGGCCCGGCCCGCGAGGTTCGCGCTGGGCGCCACAACGGGCAGCGACACGCCCGAGAGCATGGCCTGGGCGACCGGCTCGTCGGGGCAGCGCAGGCCGATCATGTCCTCACAGCATAGCCGCTCGTAAAGCCCCTTTCGCCGCCGCAGCCGCTTGTCGGCAAGTGCCCCGCCCGCCGGGACAATGAGCGTGACCGGCCCGGGCCAGCCACGGCTGATGATAAGCTCGGCCTCGTCCGACAGGCTGCGGACATAGCGTCGCACGTCCTCGGGGCGGCCCAGGTGCAGGCTGAACGGCTTGGTCGGGCGGCCCTTCAACTCGCGCAGGCGATCCAGGGCTTCTCCACAGGTTGCCAAGGCGGCGATGCCATAGACCGTTTCGGTAGCGAAACCGACCAGTCGGCCCTTCTTCAGGGCCAATGTGCCTCGATGCGCGGCATCGGCGACGTCCCTCGCGCTGCCTCGATCGACTTTGATAACTTCCGTCGGCAAATCCGACTCCTTCCTGACTATTGCTTCTTGCCCTCATTGGCGGCCTGGGCGGCCAGGGGGCTTTCGGGGTACTTCTCCACGATCAGCTTGAGGGCGGCGGCGGCCTCGGCGGCCTTGCCGAGCTTGCGGTACGCCTCCGCCGCGAGCATCAGAAGCTCCGGCGCGTAGTTCGATCGCGGATTTACCTTCACCAGCACCTCGGCCTCGCCCGCGGCGGCGGCGTAGTGCTTCTGCGCCATGCACTTTCGAGCAAGCAGCACGGACCAGTAGCCTTCGAGCTTGTCGGTGGGCATGTTCATGGCCCAGGCCTCGATGTAATCATCGGCGTCCTGGAACTGCCTTTCGCGGATGTATTGCTCGACGTGCCGGGCGTAATCCCCTTTGGATATCTCGACGCGGGTCGGGTTGACTTTGGGCCCGTAGCCCACGGCGGCGTAGGCCTTGCGGGCTTGGTCGAGGTCGCCCTGGGCCCGCCACGCGTCGCCGACGCCGACCTTCGCGGCCCGGACTGCCACTAAGTCGCCGGCGTCGCCGTAGTCGCGCACGACGCGGTCGAAAGTCGCCATCGCGCCCTTGGCGTCGGCCAACTCTTCCAGCAGCACTCGCCCGGCCCGGACGGCCATGGCGGCGCGAACGGAGGCGGCCTTGGCCAGCTTTTCGGCCTGAAGGTACGCCTCGACCCGCCCGGCCGAGTCGAGCTCGGCGGCAATCAGCGGCATCGCCTCGCTGACCAGAGCGTCGGCCGGGACGGAATCCCGGGCAAGCAAGGCCGCGCCCGCCTTGAGCATCGCTTCGGTCGCGGCGACGCCGTGAAGCATGACAACCGCGCGGGCGTTGGCCTCAGCCGAGAGGGCGGCGAAGTCATAGCCCTGGACGATCTGAGCGTACCGGGCAGCGGGTTCCAGCTTGGCCGAAGTGGTCTTGTCCCACGGCCGGTTTACGTAGATGCGGTTTCGGTACGTAAGCTCGCCGCGAGCGGTCCCGGCCGTCAGCGCAACCGTGTAGCGGCCTGGGGTGAGGTACACGTGCTCGACCTTCGCCGCCGTGGCGGTCTGACCGTCGCCAAAGTCCCACTTGAGCTCCGGCGCCCGGCCGGGGTTGCCGACCAACTCGGCCTCGAATGTCCATCGCTGGAAGTACGTGCCGGCTGTGAATGTCTCGCCGCCGTGGGCCGGCATGAAGCTGGCGCTGGCGGACTTGCCGTACTGCGCCATCGGTCCGCACCTGGCCTCGGTAACAGGCAGGAACGCGTGGGCCGGGATCGGCCAGATCCGCAACTCCCCCGGCGCCTGCCAGGCCGTAACCGCGATGGGATTGCCGGATACGTTGATGTGGTAGAGCGTCAGCTTGTGCGTGCCGGCGGTCAGCTTGACCGTGGCGCGTTTGCTGACGTTGCGCTGCGGATAATGCCGCCCGCCGTTGGCGATGATCTCCTTGCCGTCGATAAGCAGGAAGGAGGCGTCTTGGCTGGAGCACGCGAACTTGTATGTCCCGGCGGCCGGGCACCAAAGCCAGGCCGTATAGCGGGTAGCAAGGCTGTTCTGCGGGCCGAAGGGATTGTGCCCGATAAAGAGCCTGTCGATGAAACCCCTGCCCAGCATCGTCCGGGCGCTGTCGAAGGCCTTGCGAGCCTGGGCCAGCGCAGCCGGGGCGCCGCCGCGGTAGAGCCTGGTCTCCATCAGCACGCCGCGACGGATGTCGAGCTGCGCCGGCGGCGAGGGCGGCTTGTCGTTGCCGAAGTAGACGTAGTAACTCCTGACGACGCCGCGCCTGGCGAAGGCGACCCTGGCCATGTCGCCCGGGCCGACCATGAGCACGCTGCACGGCACAGCGTTGCGCCCGGCGGTGGCCACGCGAATGTCGCTGCCGTCGGGTTGGCACAGCCCGCCGGTGGGAATGGTCACCCAGGCGATCTCCGGCCCGCCCGTACGCGCCTTGGGCGCCGCCCGCGGGCTAGCCGGCGCGGACCTGGCCGGAGAGATGTCCACGGCCCTGCGGTACGGCCAGTTGCGGTCCCACCAGATTGACTGGGCGCAAGCTGTCCCGACGCCGGCGAGCACGCCGACCGCGACGGCGGCGGCCAAGCGGATGCGACGGTTTCGACACGTTCGGTTTGGCAAGTTCATGGTTCTGCGGTATCCTCTGCGTATCATACCATGCCGCATCGGCAGCGGCGCGGGCCTTGCCGGCGGTTTTGACACGCCGGGCGGTAGGCGGCAACGACATGCTGACAGGAGATATCCGCTGACGGACAGGATGTACCAGGGCGTCATATTCGACATGGACGGCACGCTTATCGAGCCGCTGCTGGATTTCGCGCGCCTGCGGAGCGAGCTTGGCATATCGCCCGAGATGGGCATCCTTGAAGCCCTCGACGCGATGGGCCCCGCCGAGGCGGCCCCGCGCCGCAAGCGGCTTATCGACCACGAGATGCTCGCCGCCAGCACCGCCGCCCTGCATCCGGGGGCCGTCGAAACGCTGAACGCAATCCGGGCCGCGGGCCTGAAGACCGCCCTGCTGACCCGCAGCGCCGCCGAAGCCATGGCCGTGGTGCTCGAACGGTTCGACCTGAGATTCGACCTCGCGTGGAGCCGCGAGAACGGGCCGATCAAGCCCGAGCCGGACGGCATCCTGCGGGCGTGCCGACAACTGAACATCGCTCCGGCCCGCACGGCCTGCGTGGGCGACTTCCGCTACGACATGCAGGCCGCCAACGCCGCCGGGGCTGTGGGAATCCTCCTGGCGCGCACGGGAGAGTGCGACTTCGCCGACCTCGCCCGACACGTGATAACCGAACTGGGCCAACTGCCCACGCTGCTGGGGATATGACATGGCGAACCTGCCGCTGGCCAACCTGCTGCACCACAAGCTGCGAAGCGTGCTCAGCGCGCTGGGAATCGGCATCGGAATCTGCATGCTCGTCACGCTCAGCGGGCTCAGCCGCGGAAGCCTTTTCGAGGTGGCCGAGAGGCTCGAAAGCGTCGACGCCGACCTGATCGTATCCCCTCGCGGCTGGGGCAACAACACCGCCGACAAGTCCGGAAGCGCCCTGCCGGACAAATACGCCAAGGTGATCCTCGAGCGCCACGGCGACATCGTCGCCCGGGCAGTGCCTGTGTTCATCTGGCCGATCCGCCTGGCCGGACAGGACCACCGGGCCGCGGGCGTGTGCCCCCGCGCCCTTGCCGTGCTGCCCGGCGGGATGGCCCTCGCCGCAGGCCGGGGCTTCGGCCCCCACGGACGGTTCGCCGCGTGGCTCGCGCGCAAGCTGCGCGCCCCCGCCCAAGCACCGGGCGATGCCGGCGACCTTGCCGACAATCTGGTGCTGGAACTGACGCAGGCAGACCTCGCCGACCCGAACCACGACGGGCTGGAACTGGTCATCGACTCCCGCCTGGCCCGGGCCGGAAACTTCAGCGTAGGCCAGAAAGTCCACGCCGCCGGGCACGACTGGAAGATCGTGGGCATCGTCCCCGTCGGAGCCATGACGCGAATCTTCCTGCCGCTGCGAACCGCGCAGTTCCTCTTCGGCAGCGGCGACGTGACCAAGTGCACCATGATCCTGCTGAAGCTCAAGCCCGGCGTGGACATCGGCCCGGCCGCGCGGAAGATACACCAGGCCATCGGCCATGACGTAATCCCACTGACGCGATACCGGGGGATGCTGCTCGAGAAGTTCGGCATCATCTTCGTCTACGTGGACATCGTCAACGTCATCGCCCTGATAATCGCGTTCCTTTTCATCATGGTCACGCTTTACACGATGGTCCTCCAGCGGACGCGGGAGATCGCCATCTTGAAGTCGTTCGGCGCGTCCAGCGCGTTCATCCTGCGGCAGGTCCTGGCCGAATCGCTGATGCTCACGGGCTTCGGCACGGCCATCGGAATAGGGTTGAGCTTCCTGGCGGCCTGGCTGATCGAGACGCTCAAGCCGCTGCTGACCGTGAGCATAACCTGGCAGTGGCTGGGCATCGCCGTAGCCGCCGCAGCCGTCGGGGCCGTCCTCAGCGGCCTGTACCCAGCATGGCGGGCGATGCGCGTGGACGTGGTGGAGGCGCTGACGCTCGAATGATTGCGGATTTGGGATTGCGGATTCCCCCGCATGAAGGTTCATTTGGCATTCGAAGGTTAAGACACATGACCGCGACTGTGCGAACAATCAGGACATTTGTGAGGCGCGCCGATTGCGTAAATCCGCAATCCGCAATCCGCAATCCGCAATCGATCAATCCACCATCCGCAATCCGCAATCCGCAATTGCCTTCCTTTCCCACATGGATTTCCGCACAAGAATGAACGATTCAAACGACATATTGACGGCCGAACAGGTATGCAAGGGTTATGGCAAGGGCCCGGCTCGGGTGGAGGTATTGCGCGGGCTGAGTTTGTCGGTGCGACACGGGGAGTTTCTGGCGGTGATGGGGCCAAGCGGGTGCGGCAAGAGCACGCTGCTGCACCTGATGGGCCTGATGGATTCGCCGGACACCGGTCGGAT
>JAUWQU010000356.1 GCA_030610965.1 Phycisphaerae bacterium | reverse complement strand
TACTCGACGCTGCTGAGTCGCAGCCCGGCCGTGTGGCAGCCGCCCAATCCCAAGGGGCCCAAACCGCTGATCAGCAGCGTCGGCTCGGGGCCGGTCAAGGTCCTTTGGCCGATGTCGTGGGGTTCCCATCGCAGCCGGCTTATCGACATGCTCCGTCGCGGCCATAACGGCGTGAAGCTCGACGCCGAGAGCTTCGACCGGCTCGTGACGTGGATCGACCTGAACATCCCGTACTACCCCACGCACGCGGCGCGGTACCGCACGAACACCTTCGGCCGCTGCCCGCTGAACCACCAGCAACTGGCCCGCCTGGGCAAACTCGTGCTCGCCCAGCCGCGAGGCAAGAAGTTCGGCTGGGCCACCGTCAACCAGTACGGCGGCGGACAACTGAGCAAACTTGTGATGGCAGTCGGCTCGCCGATCAACTTCACCCGCCCGGAGCTTAGCCGGTGCCTCCAGGCCTTTGACAGCACCGACAGCCGGGACTACCGAGAAGCCCTGGCCCTGATCCAGGCCGGCAAACAAATGCTCGCCGACCACCCCCGAGCCGACATGCCCAGCTTCCGCCCGGCCGAGGAAGACCAGCAACGCCTCGACTACCACGCCCGGCGCCTGAAAACAGAATCCCTCACCCGCCAAGCTGCCGCCCGCGGCGAAAAGGTCTACGACGACCGCCCGTAACACCGAGTTCGCCCAACCATGACCGCCCGATGGATGCTCCCAGACCAATCTCCCCGGACCGGAGAGGGTGGCAATTAAGATGGCCGGGTGAGGGTGCCGCGTCCCACCGAGACCGAATCAGCAACCGCCAGCTCTGCCGGTGGTTGTTGATTGCTGTCGGCCCTATCGGGCCTGAAGAATCAGTCAGTTTGAGTAGTCCGGAAACCTTTTCCCTTCGGGCAGGGCGATGCTACTTGTCCGTCGGCGGCATTGCGGGGGGCTCGTTGACCCAGATAGTCATCGGCGTCTTCTCCCTGTTTGCCCACGCGTAGTAAGGCACGGCCGTCAGCGTTACGGGGCGCTGGCCGTCGGCTAGGGCCTTGCCCTGTATGACGGTCACGCCGCCCAGCAGGTCCGCGCGATACTCGGATCGTAAGGCGGCATCCGGCGGCAAGGCCAGTTTGAAGACGTCCACGCCCGCCTGATCTATCCCTTCCAGGCAGTAGATGACCGGGCCGCGCATCAGCGAGACCTTGCCCTTGTCGGCCAGGACTTTCTCGTGGGCGTAGACTCGCCGGATCGGCATCGGAAGGTCCAGCTCCACTACGTCGCCGGCCTGCCAGCGGCGCTGAAGGTGAACGTAGCCGTCATCTTTCGGTGCGGCCTTGGCGACCTTGCCGTTAACCTTCAGCCCGACCGGCGGCGCCTTGGCGTCGGCGAAGCGGTACAGGTCGCTGGGAACCGGTCTGCCCAGCGCCCAGCCGGGGATTCGCAGGCACAGCGTGAACTCGGCCGGCTTATCGGGCGTGACCGTCAGTTTCACCCGGCCGGCCCATGGGTAGTCGGTCTGCTGGGCCAGCTTCACGGCCGGGCCGTCGTCCAGCTTGATCGTGGCCTCGCCCGCGGCGTAGAGGTTGACCTGCACCCGCTGCTTGCCGCGTGCATACGCCAGCCCGCCGACCTGGGGGATTATCCGCGTGAGGTTCGTCGGGCAGCACGACAGGCCGATCCACCGGCTGCGCCGTCCGCCTTTGCTGGTCAGGGGGTTCTGGTAGAAGAACTCGTTGCCGGCAATCGAAATCCCCGAGAGCATCCCGTTGTACAGCGTCAGCTCCATCACGTCGGCGTATTTCGCCTGGCCGGGCAGAAGGTTCATCCGGTGCTCCCAGAGCACGTGGGCGATGGCTGCGCACGATTCGCAATAGGTCCTGTTAGGCAGCAGGTACGGGTCGCCGAAGCCCTCGTCGTGGTACTGTGCCGTGCCGAGGCCCCCGGTGATGTACATCTTTCGGCCGACCATGTCCTGCCAGATGTGCTCGACGGCCCGGGCGTACTGGGGGGCGTCCATGAAGCGCGCGATGTCCGCCATGGCCGAATAGATGTACCCGGCGCGGACGGCGTGGCCGATGGCGTCCTGCTCGATAAGCGGCTTGTGGTCCTGCATCCGGCCGTTGCGGACGCGGTTTCGGGCGCGGCGACTTTCGCGGCGTTTGTCCTGGTCCGAGAGGCCCTCGGGTATCGGCTTCTGGACTGCGGTGTTCGGGTCGAAAGGTTTTCGCTCGGTGCCGTGGGCGTAGCCGCGCTCATCGAGGAAGAACCGCGCCAACTCCAGATACCGCTTTTCGCCCGTGGCGCGGTAGAGCTTGACCAGCGCCAGCTCGATCTCCTCGTGCCCGCCCACGTCGTACCGCTTGCCTGGCCCGAAAATGCCGTCGATGTGGTCGGCAAACCGCCTGGCCGCGTCCAGCACCCTTGTCTGCCCGGTCAGCCGATTGTGCTCGACCGCCATCTCGAAGAAGTGCCCCGCGTTGTATAACTGGTGCATCAGCCGCATGTCTTGCCATCGCTTGTCGGAGTCCCGGATGATGAAGTACGAGATCAGGAATCCGTCGGTCTGCCGGGCGGCCAGGATGCGGTCGAGAATCCCCTCCGTGCGTTTGCGCAACTGGGCGCCATCGTAATGCTGCATGGAATACATCGCGCCTTCCAGCGCTTTGTGGAGGTCCGAGTCGAAGGCCGCGTGGCCGCTGGGCTGACCCTCGGCCAGGCCGGCGGCCTTGTCGAAGTTGGTGACGTGGCCGTCCTTTTCAAGGCAGTCCAGCGCGTGGGGGACGGTTACCTCGTGGCTGGTCTTCAGGCGCGGGCCCCAGAACCCGCCGCGAAGCTCCACCTGCCGGTGCGAGACTTCTTCCAGCCCGCGTGCCGGCGGGACGTCGGCCCATGAGGCCTCGCCGGCCAGGCCAAGTGCAAGAGCGCACATTGTCAGGACTCCACAAAGGGATTGAAACCGCCGGCCTGGCCTCGCCAAAGGCGAAGCGACAAGCCCGGCTGAACTACTGGAGCTGCGCATGGTGTAATACCTTTCATGGCCCTACCTGTCTGTCAGTTTGTCTTGCCGCGCGGCGAGCAGGCGGACGGGTCCTATCAGACCGGTCGGCGCGGGGCCTTGTTTCCTGGTGCGCGTCCACTGGACGGCAGTGGGGTTATCCTTAAGCGAGCGGCAATAGTTCACAAGGACGGTGGCGACCTTCACCTCCAGCACGTTGCGCCCCGGCTTGAGGGCGTCCGCGACATCCAGCAGCCGCCTTCCCCACCAGTGGACGCCCACTGGCTGGTCGTTCAGGGTTACATCGGCGACGCCGCAGACCTTGCCCAGGTCCAGGAACCGGCGCGGCGGGCGCGGCAGGTCGAACTCGGTCCGGTAGACCACCGTGCCGCCGAACTTTCGCAGGGCCGGGTCGCGATCTCTGGACAGGTCGGCCAGTTTCCGCTTCGTGCGATGGAAGGCCTCGCCCACGGCCGGGGTCAGCGTTAATGACCATGGCCCGGTGATCCTGGTGACCCGCCGCGGCGCGGGTGTCGGGGCGACGTGGGCGGGCTGCTCGGCCGGCAACGGCTCGAAGACCACCAGCAGCGACTCCAGAGGGTCGAGGTGGATATCGAGGACGTTCTTGCTTCGCCCGTGCGGCATGGGGCTTCGCTTGCCGGTCTCGGCGTCCCATCGCCAAGGCGTGCGGCCGCCGGTATCGAACGTGGCGCGGAAATCGACGCTGCCGGCGCGCTGTTGATTGGAGAAGAAGAATACCTCTCGCCCGTCGAGGCGATGGTGGACCTGGAACAGCCGCTCGTGCGGGAGGGCTATTTCGACGTCCGGCCTGACCCCCAGCCGCTTCGGAATCGACCTCGCCCACGCCAGCAGTGCTCCCGTTGCCGGCGGCGCCACCTTGCGGACTCGCTTGCCGCCTGCCTTGATCGCGGCCGAGATCGCCGTCCGAACGGCCTGGTCGTCGGCGGGGGCGTCCTTGAGGCCGGGAGATCGGTCCGGCAGGCGCCCGACGAAGGCGACCGTACCGCCGGCGCGAGCGAATCGCAGGATCGCCTCGGCGGCGCTGGGCTCGAGCGACTCGACGTCGGCTACGATGAGCATTTCATAGTCCATCGGCCCGCAGCGGAGCCGGCCGTCGGCCATCTTCGCATTGGCCAGAACATTCCCGTCGACGTAGTCGCACGAGTACCCCGACGCATGCAGCATCTGCCATATCTCGTGGAGATACTCAGGCGCGCGGATGAAGGCTGTCCGCCACAGGCCGCTTCGCGACCAGACATCGCTCGTCGGCCCGAGTATGGCTATCTGACTGGCCGGATGGGATGCCTGGAGCACCCAGGAAAGCCTCGCGTTGTAGTCAGCCCACAGCTTGAAGTAAGGCCACCACGGATTCCGCTCGTTGAAGTACGTGCCGTAGCGGATCAGGCCGGGAAAGTCGGCCTCCGGCGGCGAGTAGTTGAACCCGTGGAGGATGGTGTGCGTCACGCCCGTTATCAGGTTCAGGTCGCCGGCCTGCTTGAGGTATTCGAGCGTCGTGCGGAACACGCCGGCAAGGTTGGTCATGGCCTCGCAGCCGACGAGTCGCCTGCCCGTCAGGTGCGCGCCTGAGGCGGCGTACTTGTTCCAGACGGCGTATCGTATTTCATCGAGAGCCCTGCCCACGTTGTGCTCGGCGTGGTAGAGCCACGTGTCGCCCTCGGGGATGTCCGGCAGCATGTAGCCGCCCAGCATGCCCATCAGCGCCGGGCCGCCGTATGCCTGGTATCGGCTTAGCGTGTTGTTGGCGTGGCACCACTGGTGGAACGTGCCGATGAACCGCTCGTGAAACAACTCGACCAGCGTCCGGTTGTAGTCGTGGCGGGCTCGACGGATAGTGTCGGCCAGCTCGGGCGCAACCGGCGGGGGGCCCTCGTAGCCCGTGTTGGCGTCGTAGAGGACCAGGTGCAGATACTTATCGAGCTCGTATCCGCGGCGCTGCCGGAACTCGGCGGCGAAATCGCTCGTCCAGTTGGCCCCCGAAAGCTCCAGGCTGTCGCAGAACATCGCTCGCAGGCCGTCGCCCATCTTGCCGCGCAGCGCCGCACCCAGCGCCTCGGACATCCGCGAAAGATAACGCTTGACCGCGGCGGTGTTGATGT
>JAUWQU010000672.1 GCA_030610965.1 Phycisphaerae bacterium | reverse complement strand
CCCGGGCGAACCTGTCGATCTCGCAAGCGGACCTGGACGCCGCCCGCCCACGGGCCGAGGCCAATATCGCCGCCGCAGAGGCGACCGCCAAGCTCGCCAAGCTAACGCGGGACCGCACGCTGGAACTGCGCCAGCGCCTGGTCGCCACCCAGGACGAGGCGGACAACGCCATCACCCAGGCCAAAGTCGCCGACGCCCAACTCAAGCTCGCCGAGGTCCAGCGGCAGGCGCTTGCGAGTGTCGAACTGGCGGTCAAGCTGCGGCAGGCGGACATCAAGCTTGCAGAGGCCAACCTCGCGGCCGCCAAGGTGGACTTCGCCGACGCGGCCCAGCGGCTGGCGGAGACGAAGATCTACAGCCCGATAGCCGGCGTCGTCACGCAACGCAATGTGGAAATCGGCCAGATCATCGCCAGCGGAATCATCAACATCGCCGGCGGCACGACGGTCATGACTGTCAGCGACCTGTCGCGAATGTTCGTCGTCGCGGTCGTCGACGAGAGCGACATCGGCAGGCTCGTCGAGACGGACCGGCTCGAGCATTCCGTGACTATCACCGCCGCCGCCTACCCCGGGAAGCGGTTCACGGGCAAGGTCGTGCAGATCAGCCCTTGGGGCGTCAGCGAGGCCAAGGTCGTCTCGTTCTCCGTCAAGATCGAGATCACCGGCGGCGGCATCGAGTTGCTGCTGCCAAAGATGACCGCCGACGTGTCCATCCTGGCCAATCGCAAGGACGGCGTGCTGCTCTTGCCGAACACGGCCGTGCTTTACGACGTGGACCAACCATACGTCCGCGCGCGGCGCGACGGAAAGTTCGTCCGCCAGGACGTCAAGCTCGGCCTCAACGACGGGCGCCTGGCCGAGGTGCTCGCCGGCCTGGCCGAGGGCGACGAGGTGGAGCTTGTCACCGAAATTCGGACCAAGTGGAGCAACGAGGGCAAGGTGGTCGAGCCGGCAAAAAAACCAACGACAACACCCGACGGCGACGGGAACTAACGTAGAGATGCCCAATGGCGCCGGACAAGGACCAGACACCAAGCGCCGAACCTGGATAACCTGTGTTTGTACGCGCGTGTTTGTTTGTTTGTGCGCGTGTGCGTGGATGAAGTATCTGAGCCACGAAGCCCAGGGATAGCAATCCCTGGGTCGAAAGTTTGATTCGTCTACCTTACCCAGGGATTGCTATCCCTGGGCTTCGCAACAGAACGAATCTTGTTCCAACCGGGCAGGTCATTGGACCATTAGCGTGATCATAGAGCTTCGCGACATCCGCAAGACGTACGACATGGGCGACACAAAGGTCCATGCCCTTCGAGACGTCAGCCTGGGCATCGAGGCCGGGGAACTTGGCGCCGTGGTCGGCGCGTCGGGCAGCGGCAAGAGCACGCTGATGCAGATTCTCGGCTGCCTGGACCGGCCCGACGGCGGGCAGTACATCCTTGAAGGCAAGGACGTCGCCGGGCTGTCGAAGAACCGCCTGGCCGAGGTGCGCAATCGGCGGATCGGGTTCGTTTTTCAGAGCTTCAACCTCCTGCACCGCCTCAACGCTATCGAGAACGTGGAGCTGCCGCTTCTCTACCGCGGCCTGCGCCATCCGCGAAAGCAGGCCGAGGCGATGCTGCGGCGGCTTGGGCTCGGCGACAGGATGCACCACCGCCCCAGCCAGCTTTCCGGCGGGCAGGCCCAGCGCGTGGCAATCGCGCGGGCGATGGTGACGGACCCCGCGCTGCTGCTGGACGACGAGCCGACGGGCAACGTGGACACCGCCACCAGCCAGGAGATCATGAGCCTGCTGAAGGAGCTTAACGACGAGGGCCGAACCGTGCTGATAGTGACTCACGAGGCGGAGATCGCCGCACACTGCCCGCGGCAGATCCGCATCCGCGACGGGCGAATCGTGGAGTAATCGCTGAAATGCTACTGTGGACGACGCTGAAAATCGCACTGGCCTCCCTGCTGGCCAACAAGCTCCGCAGCCTGCTGACCATGCTCGGCGTGATCATCGGCGTGGGGGCGATCATCGCGATGCGGAGCCTGGGCACGGGCTTCGGCGAGGTCATCCGCGGGCAGATCGGCAAGCTGGGCACCAACGTGCTGTTCATCCGCCCGGGCCAGCGGGGCATGGGCGTGGTGACGATGGTCCAGACGCTCACACCCGAAGACGGCGAGGCGATCGTCGCCATAGAAGGCGTGCGTGCGGTAAGCCCGTGGTCGATGGGCTCGGGTGAAATCAAGGTCGGCAACCGCAACACGAACTCGTCGATTATCACGGGCGGTTCTCCGGCGTTCCTGATGACGCAGAGCTACGAACTCGCTCGCGGGCGAATGTTCACCGACGCGGAAGTCCGGCGTCAGGCCCGCGTGGCGGTCATCGGGGCAAAGACGGCCGGGGACCTCTTCGGCCAGCGCAATCCCGTCGGCCAAATCATCAAGATCCGCGGCATCAGCTTCGACGTTATCGGCCTGCTCGAGCCCAAGGGCGACCTCGGCCGATTCAACCCCGACGACCAGGTGATCCTGCCGTACACGACGGCGATGCGGCAGCTTCCGCCCCGGCGCGACTACGTCCAGGCCATTGTCGTGGACGCCTTCGGCCAGGAAGACCTCGACCGCATCACCGAGCAGGTCCGCCTGCTGCTCCGCCACCGCCACCGCCTCCAGCCGGGCGAAGAGGACGACTTCGACGTGCAGAACATGGCCCAACTGCTCGACACCTTCAGGAAGATCAGCCTGGGACTGACGTTGTTTCTCGGCACGATCGCGGCCATCAGCCTGGTCGTCGGGGGCATCGGCATCATGAACATCATGCTGGCGACCGTGGCCGAGCGAACCCGCGAGATCGGCATCCGCAAGGCCCTCGGCGCGAAGGGCCGGGACATTCTGCGCCAGTTCCTCATCGAGGCGCTGGTGGTGACTCTTGGCGGCGGGCTGGTGGGCCTGGGCCTGGGCTGGGCCCTGATGGCCGGGGGCGCGGCGGTGGTCAGCGCGTGGCTCGAAATACCCGCAAATCTGCAATGGTGGGTAGTGGCGATGTCCGTGGCCATCTCGACCGTCGTGGGCCTGGTCAGCGGCCTGTACCCCGCCATCCGCGCCAGCAGGCTCGATCCGGTCGCGGCCCTGCGCTACGAGTA
>JAUWQU010000015.1 GCA_030610965.1 Phycisphaerae bacterium | reverse complement strand
TTACCGTGGCGGTGGTCAAGAGCGACAAGCCCAACGCCTTCACGTGGAACAGCGCCGCGGCGGGCAATTGGAGCGATGGCGCCAAATGGTCGAACAATCCGGCCAATGGTTCGGCGCCGGCCGCAGCCGGCCGGCATGACTACACTATCAATTTCAAAGAACCGGGCAACTATACCGTCACGAATGACCTGGATGAGGGCTTCCTGCTCAACCAGCTCAACTTCAGCGGCCCTTCCGTGAAAGTGGAAGGCAAGAGCCTGGCGTTCGTCGCCAATGGCGCAACCGCCACCCAGCCGCGAATCAATCAGAGCGCGCGGGGGGAGGCAACGATCAGCTCACCTGTCAAGCTTGCGGCCAATGTGACGGTGGATGCGACACGAAACGGGAGGGTGACCCTTGGGGGCCTGGTCTCCGGCGCGGGCAGTCTGACCAAGAACGGTGAAGGTCAACTGCGGATCACAAATGTGTCAAATACCTACAGCGGTGGAACCATTATCAACAGTGGCTCGGCAATGATGTTGGTTGCGAATGAGGGCCTCGGATCCGGGCCGATAACGCTGAATGGCGATGCCTCACTCGATCTCGAACATGTCGATGGGACCAATCCGCTGATCTTGAACGGAGGCACGATCAATGCCGGAAACGGATTTGGCGACACTTGGAACGGGGCCATCACCCTGAACGGTGACATACAAATCAGTTCTTATGCAGATTTTCTGTTGAATAATAAGAGTGGCGGAATAAGCGGGCCTGGTGGCATTACGCACATTGGCTCCAGGGGCGGATTCGGGATGGTGAACCGTGGTACGGTTTCCCTTTGTGGCACCAACACCTACACCGGCGCGACAACCGTCAGGCTCGGCACACTGAGAGTTCTCAAGGCCGCCTCGCTTTACAATGCGGATACGGCGAGTTGGACCCCGGCGAAGATCAGCGTTGCCACAGCGGCCACGCTGCGGATCAGCGCCGGGGGCACGGGCGAGTTCACCGGCGCCCAGGTCGCCGCGCTGCTCAGGAATCTTACGACGGCGGTTGATAATAACGGCTTGATGGCCGGCGCGGTTTTCAGCCTGGACACCTCCAACGCCACCGGTACGGTCACGGTTCCGCTTGATATTGCGGACTCGAAGGGTCCTGGCGGCGGCGCGTTCATCCTCAAGAAATGCGGCGCCGGCACGTTGCGGCTCTCCGGCAAGAACACCTACACCGGCCGAACCATCCTGGCGGGCGGCTCGCTTAGCGTGTCCTCACTCAACAGCTTCGTCCGAGGCAAGCCCAGCAGCAGCCTGGGCGCTCCGACCGACGTGGAGGCCGGCGAGATCGTCATTGGCCGCGGCGATGGCGAGTTTACACTGATCTATACAGGCACGGGCGAGACCTCTGACCGCGTGATGAATCTTGCGGGAAAGAAGTCAACCGTGACCTTCGATCAATCCGGCACGGGCCTGTTGAAACTCACCAGCACATTTGTGATCTCCGGTTACGGCGCCGGCAAAACTGTCTCGCTAAAGGGGGATACCACGGGATCAGGCGAAATCGCCGGCAATATCGCCGATCCCTATGATCGTGCGGGCAAAGCGAAAACCGCCATCACCAAGTCAGGCAGCGGCACCTGGACGCTGTCCGGCAGCAACAGTTACACCGGGCCGACCCTGGTGACCAAGGGCATGCTGTCCATTGCGAATGAGCGCAGCCTTGGCCCGAATACGGATGTCACCATCGGCACCGGTGCGACGCTGGAACTGAACTTCAGAGGGCAGATGCGCGTCGGCAAGCTCACTCTGAACGGCAAGCAGCAGCCGGCCGGGACGTATAGCGCGGCGAGTTCGCCTGCTTTCATCAAGGGAACAGGAATTCTCATTGTCCGACAATAGTCCCCGACCATTCACACTGTTTTAAGAAACCTTAAGAAACGAGGAGTCAAGAACACATGAAAAACAGAACCGTGATGCAAATCAAGTCTCTGCGTATTCTCGCCCTCTTCGTCGCCATTGTTTTAATGACCGGCCGCGCACTCGTCGCGGCGCGGCCCGCGCAGCCGGATCTGACTAAGGACAATACGGTTGACCGCGCGCGGACGTACAACCTGGGCGCCACGGGCCTTCGCGGCTGGATTTACTCCAGGCCCGCGACTCACTTCGACGGCCTGCAGGGGCGGACCACGGCAGCCAGCCGGCAGATCCTGGTCACGCACGTCGGGGCGAAGTCTCCGGCGGATGGCGTGATGAAGGTGGACGACGTCATCCTCGGCGCCGGCGGCAAACTGTTCACCTACGACGCCCGCAAGAGCATAGCCGTGGCGATCCAGGAGGCCGAGAAGGAGGCCAATGGAGGCATCCTGAAGCTTTGCCGCTGGCGGGCGGGCAAGACCGAAGAGGTGAAGATCAAGCTGAGGGTCATGGGGACCTACAGCGACACGGCCCCCTACAATTGCCCCAAGTCGCGGCGCATCTTCGAGGAGGCCTGCAAGGTGCTGGCGAAGGAGCCGTTGCCCGGGAATTGGCATGGGGCGATCTCCGGCCTGGCATTGCTGGCGACCGGCAAGGCCGACTACCTGCCCCGGGTGAGGGAGTTCGCCCGCAGGATCGGGCCGCCCACGCTGAAGCTGCAATTGAAAAAGGGAATGGTGGTTTGGGACTGGGGATACAGGAACCTGTTCCTGTGCGAGTATTACCTGCTCACCGGCGACAAGGAAGTGCGGCACGCCGTCAATGAGTATACGGTCACCCTCGCGAAGGGGCAGAGCTTGTATGGCACTTTCGGGCATGGTATTTCAGGCCTGACTCCCGACGGCAAGCTCCACGGATCGATCCCGCCCTACGGGCCGGTGAACATGGCGGGGCTGCCGGCCAATCTTTCGATCATAATGGGCAAGAAATGCGGCGTGAAGGATCCCGAGGTCGATCCGGCGATTAGGCGGGCCTCCGGGTTCTTCGGCTACTTCGTGGACAAGGGGGCCATCCCCTACGGCGAGCACGAGCCGTGGCCCTACCATGAGAACAACGGCAAGAATTCCATCTCCGCCGTGTTGTTCGCCGTCCAGGGCAACCGGATCAAGGAAACGCAGTTTTTCGCGAAGATGGCCACCGCCGGCTACCGGAGTCGCGAATGCGGGCACACCGGCCAGGGATTCAGTTATTTGTGGGGCGCCCTGGGGGCCAATGCGGGCGGGCCCGCGGCGACGGCAGCCTTCTTCAAAGAAGCATCCTGGCACCTCGACCTTGTGCGGCGCTGCGATGGATCGTTCACCTATGACGGGGGCGAGCAATACGGCCCCGGCAGGACGGATGACAACACCTATTACGGCAAGAGCAGCTACAGCGGCCTGAGTCCGACAGCCTCGTATGTCCTCACGTATGCGCTGCCGTTGAAGAAACTCTTCATCACAGGCCGCAGCGCGAATCCGGCGAACTGGCTCAGCAAGAAGGAGGTGGCGGGCGCCATCGCTTCCGGCCGCTTCGATACGGACCGCAAGAAGATGACAGCGAAGGAACTCGTGGCGGCGTTCGGCGATTGGTCGCCAATCGTCCGTGGCTGGGCGGCGGAGGAACTGGCCAAGCGTCCCGAGGCCAGCGCGATGGTGCCCCGACTGATCGCCATGGCCAAAGGCAACGATGTGCATATCAGCCAGGGCGCCTGCGAGGCGCTCGGCTACATCAAGAGCGCAGATGCGCTACCCGTATTGGTCCGGCAGCTCTCTAACAAAGACCGCTGGGTGCGGTACAAGGCGGCGAAGGCCCTCAGGAACATGAGCGGCGCGGCGAGACCAGCCGTCCCCGCCATCCTCAAGTCGATCGCCCAAACCGCCGAGCCTCTCCAGCCGATCGTCTGGGCCGATCCCATCCAGCTCCCCCATGGCCAGTTGGCGGCCGCATTGTTCCAGGGACCACTGGCAGACGCCCTCAAGGAAGCCGATCCCAAGCTGCTCTATGCGGCGGTCC
The DNA here is from genome assembly GCA_030610965.1 of Phycisphaerae bacterium. Classification (GTDB taxonomy): domain Bacteria; phylum Planctomycetota; class Phycisphaerae; order SM23-33; family SM23-33; genus JAUWQU01. Next base: position 10,402 of record JAUWQU010000015.1, on the reverse strand, counting down.
GGGCCGTAGCCGGGAACGCGGATGGAATGGCGCGGGCCAAGTTGAGAAGCTTTTTCGAGAACCGGCTGACCGTGGAGGACGTGCAGGCGCTGGGGCCGGACATCCTCGCCGCCGTCAAGACGCCGAGCCCGGCGGACACGATGTTCTCCAATGAGATCCGCATGGGTGGGTTCAAGGCATTGACGAAGTATCACTTCAAAGAGGGAATCGCAGCGGGTGTACTTTTCGCGAAAACCCAGGGCGGCCACGGCAGCGAAAGCAGAACCGATGAGATCATGAAGGAGATAATGAAATACGGCAAGGCCGCCCGCGGAGTCGTGCCGGAACTGAAGGAGTTGATCGTTGCCTTCAACGAACAATGCAGGAGGCGCGAGTATCCCGCCGGCGAACTCAATAATAGGAGAGTCGCCGCGGTCGAAGAGGCCATTAAGGCCATCGAATCCGCGACGACGCAGCCCGAGTTGCGGAGCATTGCCCCGGCGAAGCCAAAGGGCAACTCGAACAAATGAGGAAGAGCATGTGCTCCGGCTCCCCCGGGCCCTGGCTGTTTGTTTGCGCACAATCAGATTTCTACCAATAGATTCCTATCAGTACATGAAAGGAGCAGGAAACATGATACACACCATCATCACCATCGCCGCCCTGCTGCTGGTGCCGCTGGCTGCGGCCCATGCCGCCGACTTCCATGTCGCTGCCAGCGGCAACGACGCTAACCCCGGTACGAAGGCCGCGCCGCTCCGCACGATCCAGCGCGGGGCCGACCTCGCCCAGCCGGGCGATGTCATCACGGTGCATAAAGGAGTTTACCGCGAAAGCATCAGCCCGCCTCGCGGCGGTGAGTCGGACACGAAACGCATCGTCTACCAGGCCGCTCCCGGCGAGAAGGTTGAGATCAAGGGGTCGGAAGTTGCCAAGAACTGGGTGAAAGTCCAGAACGACGTCTGGAAAGTGACCCTCCCAAATTCTTTCTTCGGGAGCTTCAATCCCTACGGCGACCTCATCCACGGCGATTGGTTCAGTGCCAGGGGCCGGCAGCATCATACCGGCGCCGTCTATCTCAACGGAGACTGGCTGGCCGAGGCGGCCAAGCTGGACGATGTCATGAAGCCCGCGGGGGCAGCCCCGCTTTGGTTCGGCCAGGTGGACAAGGATAACACCACGATCTGGGCGCAGTTCAAGGGGGTCAACCCCAATGAGCAACTGGTTGAGATCAATGCGCGCCGGACGGTATTTTATCCGAAAAAGCCGGGCATGAACTACATCACCGTGCGCGGCTTCATCATGCGTCACGCGGCCACCCCGTGGGCGCCGCCCCCGGCGGAGCAGCTCGGCCTGATCGGCCCCCACTGGAGTAAAGGCTGGATCATTGAAAACAACGTGATCAGCCACTCAAGGTGCTCGGGAATAACGCTCGGCAAATACGGCGACGAGTGGGACAACAAATCGCAGTCCGCCAAAGCCTACAATCTGACCATCGAGCGTGCTCTCAAGAACGGCTGGAACAAAGAGACAATCGGCCACCACATCGTACGCAACAACACCATCTACAACTGCGAGCAAACGGGTATTTGCGGAAGCCTTGGGGCCGTGTTCAGCCAGATTATCGACAACCACATCTATAACATATGGACCCAGCGGCTCTTCAGCGGAGCGGAGCTGGGTGGAATCAAGATTCACGCCTCCATCGACATGCTCATCAAGAACAACCGGATCCACAACGCTGGCCGGGGACTGTGGATGGACTGGATGGCCCAGGGGACGCGCATCACGGGCAACCTCTGTTACGACAACAGCACCGACGACCTCTTCGTGGAGGTGAATCACGGGCCGTTCCTTGTGGATAACAATATCTTCCTGTCCGGCCTCAGCGTGCGCGACTGGTCCCAGGGCGGCGCCTTTGTACACAACCTTATGGCCGGCACGATAGACAGCCGACCGCAGGGGCGTGCCACGCCCTATCATAAGGCCCACTCGACAGCCGTGGCCGGCCTGAGCAACATCAAGGGCGGCGACCACAGGTTTTACAACAACATCTTCATCGGCCAACCCGGCAAGGCACCAGGCTTCGGGCTGTCCATGTACGACGCGCGGGAGTTTCCCCTGCAGACGGGCGGCAATGTCTATTACAACGGCGCCCGCCCCTATGCCAAGGAAGCCGACCCGCTGACCCTGCCGGACGTGGATCCCAAACCCGAAATCGTCGAGAAAGATGGCCACGTCTATCTTCACCTTACGTTGGGGCAGGCCCCGCAGAAAGCCGCGACCAAACTCGTGACCACCGAACGTCTGGGCAGTGCCAAGATTCCCGGCCTTGGGTACGAGAATCCCGACGGCTCGCCCGTTCGGATTGACGTCGACTATTTCGGCGCGAAACGAAGCGAGGCCAAACCCTCGGCGGGGCCCTTTGAAGTTCCCGCCGCCGATAGGCTGACGCTCAAGGTCCGGTGACAGAAAGCAGACAACCATGAGGTGGACCACCGAGTTGTGTGCGCCGGATGATAATAGGGCGCCAAGAGGGCAGCGATAATGGGCGACTGTCACCGCGCCACACGCTTTAGAGTTTTGACATTACCGCTGGCCGAGCGTAGCATTTCGTGTTGATCGAGTCTGCATGTCCGGGCATTGGCGCGTTTGGCTGGAATGCGAAGCTGTTTCGGGAGTGCGATTATGAGCGGCCTGTTCAACTGTGCTAGAGGGCTTTCGGATCGTCTGGGAGATGGCGAATGGGCGATTACGCGACGTGATCTTCTGAAAGCTTCGGGCCTTGTGCTTGCACAGCTTTCGTTGGCTGCGCCGCTGGTTTCCGCTGGGCAGCCGGATCACAAGACTATCCTCAAGTTCGGGATTGTCACTGATGCCCACTACGCCGATGCCGGCCACCGGGGAGCTCGCTACTATCGAGAGTCCGCGGCCAAGCTAGCCGAGTGCGCCAAGCTGATGAACGAGAAGAAGGCCGATTTCCTTGTCGAACTCGGCGACTTCAAGGATCAGGCCCAGCCGCCCGCTGAGCAAAGCACCATCGCATACCTTCGTGCCATCGAAGAGGTGTTCAAGAAGTTCCAGGGACGCAGATACCATGTCCTGGGAAATCACGACGTTGACAGCATATCGAAGGGCCAGTTCCTGGCCAACGTTGTGAACACGAAGATCCCGCGCGAGTCAAAATACTACTGCTTCGATCTGAAGGGGCTGCACTTCGTTGTCCTCGACGCCAACTACCGCGCCGACGGCGCCGACTATGACTCCGGCAATTTCAACTGGACCGACGCGAACGTGCCGAAGGTGGAGCTCGATTGGCTCGAACGCGACCTCGCGGCCACGTCCGCGCCTGTAATTGCTTTCGTTCACCAGCAGCTCGACGGCAAGGGGAGCCATTACGTAAAGAACGCGGGGGATGTGCGCAAGATCCTGCAGAAGCACCGGAAAGTCCTGGCGGTATTTCAGGGGCATAATCATGCGGGGCATTACAGCTATATCGAAGGCATTCATTACTACACGCTGAAGGCCATGGTCGAGGGCCATGGCGAGCAGAACAGCTCATACGCCGTAGTGGATGTCCTCGATAATCATGATATTGCCGTTACCGGCTATCGTAAAGCAGTGGGCAAGAAGCTTGGCAGGGCATGACGATACAAAGGCGGCCAATGCCGTTGTGCGCCTCGAGCCTTCACCAGCGGCCGGGGGATCTGTTGGTCTGACGACGTCAGCCAACTCCGGCGCGACTTGGAATGCCAAGCCGCGCGCAGCAATGTTTGCCGATTACGTCGCCTGGCCGAACTCTTGCAGGCTGCGGGCCTCGGCGATGCGGTCGGGCTGTTTGGCCGGGCTGGGGGTGATCTTCGCGGCGGCGCCGAAGAACATGTGGATGACGCCGATCTTGCGCTGCCCAGAGAGCTTGACCTATTGGCCGCGCGCGTAGTTTCTCGGATGGCGTTTGAAGTGGTAGCGGCGGCGCGGAGGCGGCAGCGGGTCCTGGGTGCGAAGCATCCACGCCAGCAGGTCGCCGAGCAACTCGGACTGGATTGCGGATACCGCGGGGTCGCCGAAACGGTTGTCCAGCTCGGCCGGGTCCTGGGCAAGGTTGTAGAGTTGGCCCGCGCCGAGCATGTCGTAGAGAAGCTTCCAGTCGCCCTTTCGAATCATCCGCATCGCGCCGCACTGGGTCCAGGTGTTGAGGCAATCGAAGGAGCAGCCATCGTTGACGGCTCCTTCGGCCTCGGCCGTGAGGGGGTCCCTGTCGGTAACGTAGAGCCCGCCGTATCCGTGCTCGCAATAGGCGCTGTCGAACTCCTGCTCGGGCCAGTCGCCGCCGGTGAGCATGGGCCAGAGGCTTCGGCCCTGGACGCCGGGCGGCAGGTCCTGGCCGAGAGCCTCGCAGAGGGTGGGCATGATGTCGACGATCGAGACGTGGGCCCCCATGCGGTCCTTTCGGGCGAGGATGCCCGGCCCGGTTACTATCAGCGGTATGCGGCAGAGCACTTCGGGCAGCTCGGGGCCTTTTCGGATCAGCCCATACTCGCCGGCGAAGTCGCCGTGGTCGGACACGAAGATCAGGATGGTGTTGTCCCGCAGGCGCCGCTCGTCCAGGAAGGTCACGAATCGCTTCACCTGGTCGTCGATCAGGCGGAGCATGCCCATGTAGTTTGCGCGGGTGCGGGCGATGGCGGCGTCGTGATCGCCAATGATCCGCCGCCACATGCGTTGCGTCCATTGGTATTTGAAGCTCTTGGCCGCAACGGCTGAGCCGTCCGAGCGCGTCGGCGGCAGCGACTCGGGCGGGAACATCGAGAAGTACGGCTCGGGGACCTGGAAGGGGTTGTGCGGCTCGGCGAAGCTCAGCCACAGAAAGAAAGGCCGGTCGCCGGCGCTTTCGATCCACCGCTGGGCCCGCGACACCGAACGGTACGAGCCCTGACACTCGACCGGAAACGGCGTCGGCTCGCGATGCGTCATGTGGTGCAGGCCGGCCAGGAAGGCGTCGAACGCCGCCTCCTGATCGGTGCGGGAGGCGTCCTCGCCCGAGCCGCCGCCGTGGCTGATCGAGTAGTTGTAGTCGAACTCCTCACCCCGCCGGTGTGAGTGGTTCTTGCCGCACAGCGCCGTCGCGTAACCCAGGGACTTCAGCACATCCAGCAGATCCGTCTCGTAGCGGACGTCGGCAAGGTTGTGGTTGGTCCGCACGGCCGAGGCGCTGGGGTACCGGCCGGTGAACAGACTCACGCGGGCCGGCGCGCAAACCGGCATGGACGTGTAAGCGCGGGCGAAGTCCGCGCCCTGGCGAGCGAGCGAATCGAGAAACGGCGTGGTATCCAGCGCGAACCCCTCGCGAGCGGCCAGGTCCGCCCGCTGCTGGTCGGTCATGATGATGACGATGTTCGGCAGTTGGCTCATAGCGGAAGCGCTTTCATATCCCGGCCTGGCCATTGTATCGCCGGCCGAGCGCAGACCAATGCGCAAGACGGCTCTCAACCGGCAATAGTTGACGCCTCCCAAAAGTTTACCGAGAATGCCGCCCGACCGCTACTTTCGCCTTGTCCGCCGCAACAGCGCCAGGCCGCCGAGTGCCAGCAGGCCCAGCGTGGCCGGCTCGGGGACGATTAGCAGCGTCGCCATGCCGGGCACGACTGTGTCGGGGACAGCCATATGCAGTCCGGCACTATCCACCTTGTACACGCTGCAGTGGCCGGGCTCCCAATTCACCTGTACGTCCACGGTGCCGAGGGCCAGGGCCTCGATCGTGCCCGTGAAAAGCGCTACCGGCGTAGCGTTTCCGTACTCGAACCCAGGCCTTTTGCTGGGTTCGTAGTAGTCGTACAGGCTGTAGGGCTGCAGGGGCAGTTGGGTTCCGAAGGTGTTGTCGACACCACCGGTCCCGGCGCTGTCGGGCACCCAGGAGGTGTTGACGATGTCACCCTTATGCGTCGCAGCGCCATATGGGGCCTGGATGGTGGTGGCCGCCGCGGTGAACGTAGGAATGGGCGGGCCGGGGGCCCTGGCGTGCTTGGCTGTCCCGGTCCCGGTGTAAGTCTGGTCGACCATATAACTGATCAAGCCACCATTCAACTCGGAGAAGACCGGATCACCAAAGCCGTCGTTGGTGGTGTTGTCCGTGACCATGCCGTAGACTGTGTAGGTCGTAGTTTCACCGACCGCCAACTGGCTATCAGCGAGGTCGATCGTCAGCGTTAGGTCAGCCGCACCGGCAAATCCGGACCCCGCAAGCACTACAAGCATCGCGATTGCCGCAATTGTGAGTGTGCGCATTTCGATGTTCCCCTTTCTTCAGTTCTTGCGAACCTTCTTGCTCCGCCGTCGCCGAATCAGCGCCAGGCCGCCGACCGCCAGCAGGCCCAGCGTCGTCGGCTCGGGTACTATGGTGATTTCCATGCCGTCGTAGAACGTGACGAACTGGGCGCCCGCGGGAGGGAATGTCTGGCTCGTGCCCCTGGCGGTAATGAGGATCTGGTCGCCGGGGGCGAGGTCCAGTTCCTCTACCCACAGCGGAGAGAGGGTAAGGTTCTCGTCGAGGTTGTTGTCGGTGGGCTTCGACACGGTGTCGGCGTAAAGCTCCTGCCACGACGCCTCGGAAGCGTCGTAGAGGACCACCGCCACGTCGACGTCCACCGAAGTCGCCCCGCCGGCCTGAACATTGCCTCGCCAGCCCATGGCGAAGTCCAGCGGGCCTTCCTTGGACTTCAGCGACACCTTGATGGGATCCGGGCACGGGTTGGTCCACCGAAGCAGCGGCACGGAACTGTAGGATCCGTACTCGGTGTTGTTGAGAAGGTGGTTCATCCAGCCGCCGATGATGTTCGGCGTGCCGTCGTCGATATTCGCCCATCGTCCGCCCGACGACCAGAAGTCGCTGTCCCACTTCAGGGGCGAGACCGTCTGGACCTTGTACCACGGATTGGCCGAGCCGAGAGAGCTGCCGGCCGGGACGTTCGTAAAGTACTCAAAGCCCCACACCGGATTGCCCATCGCGTCGACCAACGGGTTGCCGTTTGTCGTGCCGTGGTCGCCGTCGGGCCGGACCACCCAGTCGGCCTCGACGTCCCACACAAAACCCGGAACGTATCCGGTGGCCTGCGCCATCGGACTGACGACGGCCAACAAGGCCACCACTGCCGCACACGCAAAGCTTGATCGATTCCCCATTTTGCCGCTCCCTTCTCTGTCGTGGCTCCACGACTGCAAACCTCGCCCGTGCGCGGCCTTCCCAACGCGGGAAGCCCCACGCGCGGCGCGAACGCAAATACACGGTTAGCAACGTATTTGGCCAAGATGGCCTGAGGAAGGGAGAGTTGAGCGGACCGCCCTCGCCTCGCAGGGCCGGCGTCTCACGCCAGTCCTGGAGCATGCATCACATGTACAAGTTTACGCGGCCGGCCGAATTTGTCAAGCCCTGCCGTCGGAAAGATTGAGGCGTTATCTTGAGTCCCGGACTGCCGCGGGCTCAGAATCAATCAGCCCGCCAAGGCCGACAGGATTCGCCGGGCGTTGCCGGCGCCGGTTCTGTGGGCTCCCGTGGCGCCGAGCGTGGCCGGGGTGGCTTTTTCCACGGCCTGCTCCAAAACCAGGTGCGGACGGAGCCCCAGTTCAGCCAGTGCGCCGGCGATTCGGGCGTAGTCGATGTCGCCGGCGCCGAAGGTCTCTGTCCAGACTCCCCCTGCCGACTGACGCAGGTGCAACTCGCTGACGCGCCGGCCGTAAAGCTTGACGATGTCGTAAACGGCGACACCCGAGTTGCCGGCCCCACGATAAATCCAATGGGCGTCGAGGCACAGCGTTACGTGTGCGGGGTCCGTGGCGAGCATCATGTGGTGGAATTCCCTCGCGGACTGGCGCATCTCGGCGTCGTGGTTGTGATACGCCAGCGTCAGGCCTGCATTCGCGAGCCGCCTGCCGAGGTCGTCCAGGGCCTTGGCCTGGGTTTCCAGTTGGGCATCGTCCTTGTCCACAAGGCCGCCCTGGGGGTCGCGCGGCAGCGTGTTGGGATTGGTCACGATGATCCGCGTGCCGAGGCCCTTGGCCTTCTCGGCGACGGCCAGGACGGAGTCGATGCTCTTTGGGGCCTGCTGGGCGTCGTGCAGTTCGGTGCCGACGTAGATCGACCGCATCTCCAGGCCGCACTCGCCCAGCAGCGGGGCCAGCTCGTCGAGTTGGCCCGTCGACTTGACCATCGGCTCAAAGCCATCGAGCCCGGCCTCGGCCAGGTCGCGCATGCGGGCGGGCAGGTCGTCCTCGAAGCGTCCGCCCTCGCGCCAGTGAAACGTAGCCCACGGGTACTGGTTGGTCGCGATGTGCGTCGTATGCGGCATGATCTGCTCCGAAAAGGAGGTAGCAGGTAGTAGGTAGCAGGCAAATAAACACCATAAGCCCAGGGATAGCAATCCCTGGGACTCAGGGCGTCTTTTCCAGTTATCAGGTGAACCGAAGGTTCATGATGGACTGTTCCTATGACCTTCTTTGCCGGGCGCTACTTGCCGTAGCAGGCGACGGTACCGTCCTTGAAGCTTATGTACAGCTTTCCGCCGGCTGCGGCGGCGCCGTCGAAGACCGGCATCGCGGGCAGCTTGGTTTCCGACAGTTTCTTGCCGTCAGCGGCCGAGATGACGCGAAGGTATACGCCCTTTTCGCCCGCGAAGCCGGCCTTGGCTTCGGCTTCGTTCTCGAAAGCCAGTATCCCAGTGCTCTTCTTGCCGAGATCGACCGGACCGGCTACGGCGAGCTTGTCGCCGGCAAGGACCATCGCCCTCGCGGCGATCGAGCCGGTGTCTGCCCAGTCGGCCTTGGGCTTGGCAGGTGCCTTGGCTCTGGCCCTGGCCTTGCTGGCGGTCTTGGACGGCGCGGCTTTCTTGCCTCGACGGATGTTTTTGCTCTCGGGTGCATCCGCCCCGGCCGGGGGCTTCGGGACCGAACGCTTCATGCTGAACAGGCGGTACTCGTCCAGCTTGTGGCCGACGGGTCCGTTGGCGACTTTCGTCCGCCCGTAGCCGTATACGACATCGTCGGTGAAGGACAGGATTCGCCCGGCCGGGTATGAGGTGGCGGCGTTGGCCCAGCCGCCCCATCCGGCGCCGATCTTCTTGCCGACAATCCAGTACGAACGGACAAACCATTCCTCGCCCAGAAAGCCCGTTATGGAAAACAGCCTGTCCTTCGGGTTTTCCGTGCGAACGCCGGAGCTGTCGAAGGTGAAGTACTTCAGGAACACGTTGCTGCCGTCTCCGGAAAGTATGTCCGAGGTAGTGCCCTCCATGTTGAATCCGCCCTCGGGCACGAGTTGGGCGCCGGTGTCAGGGTCGAGTTGGTAGAGCATCGTCCGCGAAAGCTGCCGTCCGCTGGCCGGGTCGAGCCGGTATAGCACCAGCCCGCCGTCGAGGAAGGAGCATCGCCCGGCCACCGCGTAGAGATTGTCGTTCTGGACGAGCACGGCCCCATGCACGGGCCAGGCCGACTCGAGTTGCCCGTAGGCGCTGACCAGCCGTTCGGTCGGCGCGGCGCGGAACCGCCACGCAAGCCTGCCGTCGGCGGCTGTCAGGCAGTATATCCACCCGTCGGCTGAGCCGAACAGGACGGTGCCCTTATGCACGGTCGGGGCGCTGTCTATCCGTCCGCCGGCGGTGTATCGCCAGAGATCCCGCCCATCGTCGGCGGACAGGGCGTGGATTGTGTGCGTATCGACCGACGCGATAAATGCCATGGAGCCCGCGACGACCGGCTGGGTGAGCTTGCCGCCTACACGAGCGGACCATTTCCGCACCGGCGCATCCGGCAGGGAGCAGCCGGCGGTGCCGCTGCGGGCTACGTCGCGGCGGTACATGGGCCAGTCGTCGGCCTTCGGCGCAGCGGCCTTCGGCGCCGCGCCGAACGCCGGGCCTTTCACCAGGGCCGGCTCGGCCGGGAATGGCATGTGCCCGCTGGGGTCTCTCTGCGGCGCGGCGGCGAAGAAGCCGGGCACCTTGACCGTCAGGAAACACGCGCACGCGTCCGGCGGGGCGTAGAGCAGCCCGTTGGCGGGCATGATGCCGTACTGGCACGTGCCGCGGATCCAACTGTTGTTGCTCAGCCAGCCCTTGTCGAGGTCGAGCACCTCGATGCCGGACCGGCCGGTGAAGATGAACCGCGTGGATGCCTTGTCGCGGTAGCAGCGGTGATGGGGCATGCCGACCTTCGGGCCCTTGGTGTTGATGGTCTTGCGGACCGCGCCGGTCTTGAGGTCCAGACCCTTGAAGGCCGTGCCCACCCATACCACGTTGTCGATGACGAACAGGTCAACCGGCGAGTTGTAGCCTTCAGTGCAGTCGGCCGACCATAGCTCCTTGCCGTCGGCGGCCGCGTAGGCCCGAAGCGTGCATTTTGCCTTTCGCGGGAAGCCAGCCTCGTTCCAGCCATGCAC
>JAUWQU010000525.1 GCA_030610965.1 Phycisphaerae bacterium | reverse complement strand
GTTCCAGCGGGAAACAAACGCCATAACTACCCTATAAAAAGGTTGTTATGGCGTTCGGTAGAATCGTACGCGGAGAGGGTGGGATTCGAACCCACGGTACCATAAGGTACACCGGTTTTCGAAACCGGCCCATTCGGCCGCTCTGGCACCTCTCCGGTGGTGCAGGCCCATGGTCAGGCCAAAGGGGATTCTAGTATTCAGGAGCCCGAACTGCAAGGCCCCGCGCAGCGGGAATCGGCGGAAACGGCAGAAAGTCATCTTGTCGGCGGGGTGGCCTGCGGTTAGAATAAAACTGGCAGCAGAGCCACAAGTTGTGGAGTTTGGGTTGTCACGTGCGCGGCCGGGATGCGTTAAGCATCGGGCAACGTATGAATTGTGGGTGTGCGCAGGCAGTAGAGGCAGGAAGATGGCCAAGACAGACATCTTCGCGGCGACGGTCGAGCACTTCCTTGGGCCCATTATGCCCTTCATGGAAGACCCGACCGTTTCCGAGATCATGGTCAACGCCCCCGACGAGATATACGTCGAGAAGTCCGGCCGACTGGTCCGTACGGAGGCGAAGTTCGACGACGCCGACGCCATGATGGCGGCGGTCAACAACGTCCTCCAGTACACGGGCAAGCGTCTGACGGCCGAACATCCGCTGATCGACTCCCGCTTGCCCGACGGCAGCCGCGTACACGTGATTCTTCACCCGCTGAGCCGGCGCGGCACGATCATGACCATCCGCAAGTTCGCGAAGGTCATGTTCAACGCGGACCATCTGGTGGAGTTAGGCTCGTGGACGGCCGAGGCCCGTGAGTACCTGGAAATGTGCGTTCAGGCGGAGAAGAACGTCCTTGTCGCCGGCGGAACGTCCAGCGGCAAGACGTGCCTTCTCAACGTGCTGAGCGGCTTCATACCGGGCCATCAGCGGATCGTGGTCATCGAGGACTCTGCCGAGCTTGAGTTCCAGCAGGACCACGTGGTTTCGCTCGAGTGCCGCCCGGCCGACCGGTGGGGGCGCGGCGAGGTGGGCATCACACAGTTGTTCCGCTCGTCGCTGCGGCTTCGGCCGGATCGGATCATCATCGGCGAGTGCCGCGGCGGCGAGGCGTTGGACATGGTCCAGGCGATGACCTCCGGCCACGCCGGCAGCATGAGCACGCTCCACGCGAACATGGCGATGGACGCGCTTAACCGCTTGGAAACACTGGCGATGATGGCCAAGCTCGAGCTTCCGCTGCACGCCCTGCGGGCCCAGGTTGCCTCGGCCATCGACGTGATCATCCAGGTGACGCGGTTTACTGACGGCCGGCGCGGCCTGACGGAGATCGCCGAGGTGTTACCGTTGTCCGACGACGGTCATTACAGGTTGCAGGACATGTTCACTTACCATCTTGCCGACGACGAGGCGGGGCGCGGCGGTAAAGGCAGGCTCCAATGGAGCGGCAAGAAGTCTATCTTCCGTAATGAGCCGAAGATGCGGATCCTGCGGAACCAATGGAACCTCACGAAAGCGATCTTCCAGGCCGATAGTAGTGAAGAGAGCAAGGCATGACATGAAGCGTTCGCGTGGGAACATTCTGCGTCGGCTTTGGGCTGACGAGCGTGGCCAGACCACGATCGAGTACGCGTTGTTGATTGCGGTTATCGGGTTGCCGGCCATCACGATGTTCAGGATGTTGCTGGCGATCCTGGCCGAGAATTATCGTATGGTGACGTTCCTGGAGTTGCTGCCGTTTCCGTGATGGGCCGGCACGGACGGCGTAAGAATCGGGCATCCGGCCCTTAGGACGCGAATATGTTGAAATTTTTCAGCCGTAAGGCCAAGGCGTTGTACTCGGATGAGCAGGGCGCCGACATGGTGGAGTATGTCCTGATTGTCGCGGCCGTGGCGCTGCCGCTGCTGGCGGTGATCATCTGGTTCTGGAAGGACATCAGCATGTGGGTCAGCGAGAAGTACGCCGACATCCGCACCGGCGGTGGCGACACCGATCCCGGGACCATTAACCACTAGGCCCGCGTCTGTGTCATGCGGACCACGTTGGTTGTTTGGGCTTGGGTAAACCGATAGCGGAGACAGTATGCCGCCCGAGAACTCGGATTGGTGGGTTTACTGGGCCTACTACGTCTTGGCCGTCATCTTGGTGGCGGGTTCGTACACGGACCTGCGATACGAGAAGATCTACAACTGGATAACGTTTCCCGGCGTGCTGGTTGGCCTTGCCGGACACGCCGTCGTTGGCGGCCTGGCCGGTGAGAACCAGGTGCAACTGGGCCTGGCTGGCTCGGCCGCGGGCTTGGCGGTGGGCTTTTTGCCGCTGATGCTGGCATGGCTGGCTGGCGGAATCGGCGGAGGCGACGCCAAGCTGATGGGCGCGGTCGGGGCATTGACGGGCTGGCAGTTCACGCTGGCGGCGATGATGTACGGATTTGCCGTCGCGGCCGTCATGGCCGTGGCGGTGATGATCGCCCGCCGGGTGACTCTCGCTACGCTGGGCCGGATGTGGCGGTCGCTGGTATTGGTGATAAGTGCGCGGCAGGCGACGGACCCCGCCACGCCCCAGAGCCCGAAGATACCCTTCGGGCTGGCGTTGTGCATCGGTTCGGGCATCGCGCTTATCGAGGTGCTCGTCCGGGGGCCGGTCGCAAGGAAACTCCTTTTGGGGTGGTGAGCCATGAGCGGACAAGACGAAACGCGCAGCCGGGCGAAACCCAACCGCAGGCGGCTTGTCTTGGCGGTTTGCGTCGCTTTGGCGGGCTGCATGGCGATAGTCGCCTGGCCACTGGCCGCGGCCGTGGGGCCGAGGTCCCCTTGGCTGGCCCAGGCGTTCACCAGCAGGCTGTTTCTCTCGTGCGCGGCCGTGCTGGTGGTCTGCGCGGTTGGCTTGGCGGTAATCGCGGCGATGCTCTGGCAGGCGGGCAGGCCCTACAGGACGGCCGGGCGAGGCGAGCAGGGCGTGGCGATCCTCGAGTTTGCGATGGCCCTTCCGTTCCTGCTCATGCTGAGCCTGCTGATGGCCCAGGCTTCGTTGGTGATGGTCGGCAACGTCTGCGTTCACTACGCGGCCTTCTGCGCGGCGCGGACGGCGATCGTCGCGATTCCGCAGGACTACGGTTCGTCCGAGCCGCGGAACCTCATTCTCGACAGCGACGACGTGACTGGCAAGAAGTACCGCGTGCAGCTTTCGGCCGTCACGGCGCTGGCGCCGGTTTCGTGCGGCAGCGAGGACATCACCCCCGCCGGGGTCGGGGGCGACGCGTACGTTAACGGCGTTACGCGGCTGCTCTCGCTTCAGGGCCTCGATCAGCCGGCGTGGGCGGACGAGCGGCTGTCGCGGAAATTGGCCTACGCGGCCGCCCATACCGACGTGACGATTGACCCGCCTCGGCCCCGAACCGACGACGAGGACGGCTATTTCCAGGACAACGAGGATGTTCGCGTGACGGTTCGTCACACGTTTTATCTGTCGGTCCCGACGGCGGCGAGGATTTTTCGCTTCATGCCGGGCGGGGTCGATCTGGAGTTCGGCGATGGCGAGTACGGGACGGTCATGACCGCCACGTACGCGATGCCCAACGAGGGCGTGCAGGATTACGTGGACATAGAGACGTTTCCCCAGGACGCCGGATAGCCAGGGCCCGGCTAAGCGGCGTCCGGACGGCAGGAAGAAACCAGGCAGGTGTAGATGGTGAGTGAACAGACGAAATCCGATGGAGTGGGTCTTTCCAAGGGCGCCAAGGTCGGCAAATACGAGATAGTCGATCGCATCGGCATGGGTGGGCAGGCTATCGTGTACAAGGGCTACGACGCCCTTCTGGACCGGCACGTGGCGCTCAAGCAGATTTCCTCGCATCTTGCGGGGGATCCGAAGTTCCTCGATCGGTTCCGCAAGGAAGCGCAGATCCTGGCCAAGCTGGGCAACGAGCAGGAGTCGGTCGTCACGATTCACGAGTT
>JAUWQU010000373.1 GCA_030610965.1 Phycisphaerae bacterium | reverse complement strand
CCGGGGCGGGTATGGTCACGCGGTTTGCCAACGGGGTAAAGATGGTGCTGGAGTTCGCCGGCTGGCGGGGCTCATGCGGCGTGCGGTTCGAGGGCAGCGAAGGCTGGGCGTCGGTGGCCGACGGGTATCCCAAGCCGGACTTCTCGTCGCCTGCCCTGCAGGGCGAGTTCAAGAGGGTGAGGGGCGACTACGTGGCCAGGACCCAGCGCCCCATGAACCATCTGCGCGACTTCCTGTCATGCGTCAAGACCCGCCGCCAGCCAATCGCCAACCCGGAGGTGATGCATCGGTCCATGACCACGTGCCATGCGATCAACATCTGCCTCGCGCTAAAACGCGACCTGAAGTGGGACCCGCGGAAGGAAGAGTTCATCAACGATTCCGAGGCCAACCGCATGCGGGCGCGAGCGATGCGCCAGCCGTGGCGGCTCTGAGCCAACCGCGCTCGATAGATTGCCGGCGGAATCCCGCCGCTATGATGTGGTCGATTCTCGACCTCGGGCATAGCATTATGTCAGGGCGCGAACTGATTCCGCTTGCAGCCTTACGAGGCAGGGAAGCAATCATGATTGTATGGCGATTGCCTATAGAGGCCCGTGAAGATCCCTTCCGTCCCCCGCCAGAGCCTTGCGACGTGTTCTGTCTGCACTGTGGAAAGGAGTTCTCCAGCGACAAGATCCGCTGGAAACGCTGGGGCGAGGAGGGTTTCTGGTGCTGCCCAACGCCCGGTTGCGATGGCGTGGGCTATCAGTTCGACATATTCCCAGTCGCCGAGATGGGTGGGCCGGACGAGCAGGAGACCCGCGAATACGGCGACTTCGGGGATGAATACGAAATCGACGAAGGCCCCTGGTGACTTCTTCAGCAGGGATGCAGGGGATGCAGGGGTAGAAGAAGAAACAGGTTCGCAAAGATAAACGCAGATGAAACAGAAGGCGTTTTTTATCTGTGTTTATCTGCGTTCATCTTTGCATGAGTTTATCTCTTCTTTATCCCCTGCATCCCCTGCATCCCTGCAAAAAAACCTCAACTGCCCTGGCTGCCGGGGCGGCGGTAGTCGGCTATCGCGTCGAGGAATGCCTGCCCGTACTGGGCGAGCTTCTTCTCGCCGACGCCGGTGACCGCCCGCATCTGGGCCTCGCTTGCGGGAGCTAACTGGGACATCTCGCGCAGCGTCCGGTCGGAGAACACCACGTAAGGCGGGACGTTCTTCTCGCGGGCCAGCTTGGTCCGCAGGCTCCGCAGATGCTCGAAAAGCCCCACGTCGTACTCGCCCGCGGGCTCGGCGCCCTTGCCGCGCCTGGCCGCGGGCCCGGCCTTGGCGGCGGGCTCGACCTTGCGCTGCTTGAGCACGCTGAACGTCCGCCGCCCGAAGAGCACCTCGCCGCCGGTCGGCGTGACCCGCAGAATCGGCAGGCCGTCCCGCGAGACCTCGAGAAACTCCTGGGCGATGAGGTCGTCGATGATCGACCGCCAATGACGCTTGGGCCTGCCCTTGCCGGCGCCGTAGGTCTTGACCTGGTCGTGCCGGAAGTCGCGGATCTTCTGTGTGTCCGCCCCGCAGACCACGTCCACCACGTGGGCCGCGCCGAAACGCTGCCCGGTCCGCACCACGGCTGACATCACGATCTGTGCGTCCACCGTCGCGTCCACCTGCTCGACCGAACCGCGGCAGATGTCGCACGCGCCGCAATTCTCCGGCTCGTACCGCTCGCCGAAGTAGCCCAGCAGCGCCCGCCGACGGCATGCGTTGGTCGAGGCGAAGCGAGCCATCTCGTTGAGCTTGCCCGACGCGACCTCTCGCTCGGACTCGCTCTCCATCCGGTCGATGAAGTACCGCTGCTTGGAGATGTCCCCCCGGCCGAAGAGAAGCAAACAGTGCGCGGGCTCGCCGTCGCGGCCGCTCCGGCCTGTCTCCTGGTAGTAGCCCTCCATGTTCTTCGGCAAATCGGCGTGGACGACGAACCGCACGTTTGACTTGTCGATGCCCATTCCGAAGGCGATCGTCGCGACCACCACGTGCACCTCGTCGCGGTTGAAGGCCTCCTGGTTGGCCTGGCGGACCTCCGGGCCGAGCCCCGCGTGGTACGGCGCGGCCGAGACGCCGTGTTGGGAAAGGAAGGCGGCGGTGGAGTCCACGTTGGCGCGCGTCGTGCGGTAGCCGATTCCCGACTCGCCCGGCCGGTGCGTCAGGAACTCCAGCAACTGCCCGTTGACGTTGTCCTTCGGCGTGACCTGGTAGAACAGGTTCGCCCGGTCGAACGACGCCCGCACCGTGTGGGGATCTCGCAGCGCCAGCCTTTCGATGATGTCCTGCTGGACGCGGTGCGTGGCCGTGGCTGTGAAGGCCGCGACAGGCACGCCGGGGAAGTGCTCGACGATCCGCGACAGGGCCAGGTAGTCCGGGCGGAAGTCGTGGCCCCATTCGGAAATGCAGTGGGCTTCGTCGATGGCGAACAGGCAGAGCTTGACCGACTCGAGCGTCGATAGGAAACCGTCCATCGCCAGCCGCTCCGGCGCGACGTAGAGAAGGTCTATCGCCCCGGCCACGAGGCGCCGCATCACCTCGGCCCGCTGCCGGCCGTCGAGCGTGCTGTTGTACACCTCGGCCCGCAGGCCATTGTCGGCCGCGGCGTCGACCTGGTCCTTCATCAGGCTTATCAGCGGGCTGACCACCACGCACGTGCCGTCCAGCAGGTGGGCCGGCAACTGATAGCACAGGCTCTTGCCCCCGCCTGTCGGCATGACGGCGAAAACGTCGCGCCCGGCAAGCACCGCGCGGACGAGCGCCTCCTGGTTCGGCCTGAACGAACGAAAGCCGAAGACGCGGTCCAGCGCCTCGACCAGTTCGTCGCTCGGAGTGTCCTTGCCTTGGGATACGTTCATTATCGCTCGCCCCCAGATCTGCCGGGAAACATCCTCGTATTGTACCTGCTCATTATCCGCCCCCGCGCGCGATGATGCAACCGCATGTTCGCGCGCGTTTGATCGCGGAGGGCATGGGCGAAAAAATTCGGCGGCAGGACACAAGATTTACCTTATGCCTGCCGCCCGAAACCGGCAGCGCCTGAATCTTTTACGAGTGATTCTGGATTGCTATTTCGGCAGGATCGCGGCGGAACTTTAGCTCGCCCGCGGGGCGGCCTCGCGAGATGCGATTTCAAGTGGCGCGAGGCGCGGCGGTTATGAATTTTTGTCGATTCGTGCCCGCCTTTGGGCGCGCAAAAGGGGCAATGATTATCGGCCTGGGGGCGCCCGCGAGCGGCGGCCAGGGCGCTACGCGGCGGTCGGGCCATGGCGGCGGGCGCCGACGAAGCGAATTGCCTCGGCCACGCCGGCGATGAGCAGGTAGATGGTGATGACGATCATCAGCCCTTCGGCGATCAGCAGCGTGGCACTCTTGCCGGGCTCGGTCGACAGCTTGGGAATCAGCTTGGCGATTTCCAGGCAGAGGCTTGTGAGGGTGGTCACGAGCATGGCGACGGCGGGGGCGAAGGCGAACCAGAAGCTGCGTTCTTGGCGCAGCAGCCACAGCGAGGCGATGGCCAGGACCAGGGCGGCCAGGAGCTGGTTGCTGGTTGCGAAGATCGCCCAGAGGGCCTTTTGCCCGCCGGTCAGGGCGAATGCGAGCATCAGCGCGACGGCCAGGCCGGAGTTGAACCAGTACTGGCGCAGGAGCTTGCAGAGGCTACGGAGCAGGCCCGTCGTGGGGATGGGCGCGCTCGGCGCGGCCGGCTGGTCGCCCACGCTAGGCGCGGCGGGCAGGCCGTCGGCGCCCATCGGCATCGCCACGCCCTGGCCGGTCTGTTCTTTCGCGGCGACGGGTTCGGCGAAGACGTCGTAGCGGGCGAAGATCGTTCGCCAGACTTCCTCGATGAGGTATCGCGTCAACCGCACGGCCGTGTCGAGCGTGGTCACCAGGAAGCCTTCCAGCATCACCATTCCGGCCAGGGCGCCGACGGCTATGGGCACTCCGAAGGCGAGCTTCACGGTGTTGCCGACAGCCATGGCGAAGCCGAGGACGGGGTTGGACTTCACGCCCGTCAGGCCCAAAAGGGCAACCGGGTGGACGTCTCGGATGTAGTCGGCTTTGATTGCCCCGACGATGAACACGGCGATAACGCAGGCGGCCAGGAAGCTTTCCAGGAGCATGGCGTTGTAGCCGATCTGCCGCGTCGCCTTTTCGCTGGTGAGCTGCTTGCAGGTGGTTCCGCCGGCGCAGAGGCTGTGGAAGCCGCTGACGGCCCCGCACGCGATGAGGATGAACAGCCCCGGCCAGATGAAGCCGTTGGCCTTGTTGCCCTCGGCTATGTTGATTGCCGGGAGCAGCTCGGCGCCTTCCTTGAGTTGGCCAGCGTCGGCGCCGCGGAAGCCCGCCACGACGAGCGTGACGACCAGCGCCGCCATGCCGACATAGAGTATGTGCACATTGATGAAGTCGCGGCTCTGGAGGAATATCCACACGGGCACGCCCGCGGCGACAAGCACGTAGCCGCTCAGCAGCAGCTTCCAGGTGAGCGGATCGAACGCGATCGGGCGCAGCACGCCCACGGTGATCGACGCGGCGCATATGGCTACGGCCAGCAAGCTGCACTTCCAGACGGCGACGTGTTTTTTAATGTAAAGCCAGCCGACCAGCGGCGCGATGATCGTGATGCACACAACGCTCATCGACGCGATCCCGCCGATGACCACCTTCTCCTGGCCGGCTGCCGTCGTCACCACGCGGAATAACGTCTGGCCGGGCTTGAGGTCCAGGCGGTCGAACGGAAGCATGCTCGTAAGGGCCGAGGCCGAGAGGTTCAAAAAGGCCGCGCACACCAGCGCGAGCATCACGACCACCAGCACGGTGATGGCCAGGAACGGCCCCGTGCCGACCATTCGCCGCACCACGGTGACCACGGAAACTCCGCCCTCGCGGGTGGCCATGTAGGTGGCGAGGTAATCATGCACCGCGCCGATGAACACGCCGCCAAACAGCACCCACAGCAGCGCCGGCAGCCA
>JAUWQU010000190.1 GCA_030610965.1 Phycisphaerae bacterium | reverse complement strand
GACGGCCTTGGGGTCTTTACGGCCCAGCTTGGTGCGACTGCCGACCGACGGGATGAAAACGACCCGCGTATTCTTCAACAGCGGCAGGTTATCCTTGATCACCTGCGGGTATGTGCCGTCCTCGATGTAGAAACGAACGTGAATCGCGGTCAATCGCATGTTGTGCTTCTTCAAAGCCTCCAGGTACGCCGGCAGCATTTTCCACCGCTTGGGATCGTCCTTGAGCGAGAGCATCACCCCGTCGTAGCCGCACTCGGCGAGGATGTCGATTTGCGCCGCCGGGTCGCCCCACTTGTACTTATAGAACCAGTTGGTCATCGCGAAGTGGTGATCTTGCCAGTGCAAGTCCCCCGCGAGATCGACCTGCATCGGCTCCTTGGCCGACAAGGCAGATGGATTCGCTGACCACGCAAGAATAATCAGAACAACGAAGAGTGTTTTCAGGGGCAATCGCATCATTGGTGTCTCCTTGACGTTGAAGCGTTGTAAAGTCGGCAAGGGTGGTACGTGTATCAGACGTCACTCTCCGTCGGCACGACAAACGGCTTGCGGTACTCGCGCGTAAGCATGGCGTCAGCCGCCGCGTTGCCGACGAATTGCTCTTTGTCCGGATCGAATCGGAGCCAGGGGCCCATGGTGAGCCGGGTCTTGTCGATAGCGACGCCGTTGTCGGCCAGGTGCTTCTTCGTTCGCTCGAAAGTGTCCTTCGCGTCGTCCAGCAGTTTGTGCGATGCGAGTTGGTCGAGTATCTCCTGAGGGGCGGCCTGTTGTCCGAGCCGATACGAGATGTTCCCCAGGTGACACAGCCCGGCCGCGAGATGCCCGCCGAAGATTTCCGCGTTCAAGTGGTCGCGATCGCGCCTGTGGACCGCCTCGATGAAATTGCCGAAATGGTCGTCGCTTTCGCCGGTGAATTTCTCGATTAGCTTGCCGTCGCGGTCGAACTGGGCGCTGGACCCGCCGGCCATGCCGATATAGCCTTCGCTGCCGGTGAAGATCGCGCCGCCTTGCTTGTGAAACTTGGGAGTCGCAAGCCCGCGAACTTCCTGCACGACGGTGACATCGCCAAAATCATGCACGGCCACCTGCGTGTTGGGCGTTTGGGCCGAATCCGTGTACCCGAAGCGGCCCCCGTAAGACATTGTTGCGCGCGGCAGTTTCGTCACGCCGAGGCCGAAACGGACCAGGTCTGCTCGGTGGACGTCGCTGTTACCGATGTCACCGTTGCCCGTTTCCCAAAACCAGTGCCAGTCATAGTGGAATTGTTTTCGCGTGATCGGGCTCATCGGCGCGGGGCCCGCCCAGAGGTTGTAGTCGACGCTCGCGGGCGGCTTGCCTTCGACGACGGGGCCGATGGACCGGCGACCTTTGTAGGTGATGCTTCGCGCCAGCGTGACTTTGCCCAGCTTGCCCTCAGCCATGAACCGGGCCGCCGCCTTGCACGTTCCGTCCGAGCGATACTGCGTGCCGACCTGGCAGATGCGTTTGTACTTCCGCGCGGCCTGGACGATGCGTCGGCCTTCGCTGATGTTATGGCTGACCGGCTTTTCGAGGTAGACATCCTTGCCCGCCTGCATGGCCCAGATGGCTGCCAGGGCGTGCCAGTGATTGCAGGTGGCGATCGAAACCACGTCGATCGACTTGTCATCGATGATGCGCCGAAGATCCTGGTAGACGTGGACCTTCCCGCTGGCGTGGCGCGAGGCCGACGCGGCCGCCTTCTCCGCGCGGGTCTTGTCGGCGTCGCAGACCGCCACCAGGTCGCAGCCCGGCTGCCTGGCAAAGACGCTCGCGTGCCAGCCGCCACGGCTGCCCGTGCCGATCACCGCCACGGACAACCGCTCATTGGCAGAGGATTTCTTCGGCTCCGCGGCAGAAGCAGCTAACGCAGGCCCGGCCAACGCTGCAGTGGTCGCCAGGATTGAATCTTCCAGGAATTGTCGTCGTGTTAACATGAATCGAACTCCGTGTGGGTCGGTTTCTCTAAGTCGATCTTTTCATTTGGGTTCAATCTGGAACCGTTCCAGGTGAGTGCCGTATCTATGTTTTGCGCTCCGAGCGTCAGGCAAGCGATGAATCATCTTACTTCTTATGATGTCTTCGCGATTTCCATTCGTGTTGTTCTGTTCCTTCCAGGACTGCGGCCTTCGTCATAATCCGCTTTGCCAGTTCAAGAAACGCCTTGCTGCTCAGGTGGCCGTTTTTGTCGGTCCAGGCCCAGGCCTTGAAGTTCTTCTCGTTGGAGCCCAGGTCCAGGTCCAGCAGGTGAACGTTGGGATCTTCCTGGGCCACATCGACCTGCGCACGGATGATCGGTGCAAAGCCTTCGTCACCGTGCTGAAAGAGGTGCTTCCTGACAAAGATCTGTAAAACCGGCATCTTGGCGTCTTTGCGAATCGCCGCGAACAGCGCCCGCAGGTTCTTGCCGTACTCGGTCGCCCTGGGCCGATCCGACTCACCTTGATCCCAGTAGAGCCCGATAATCCGGATTCTCTCATAGCGTTTCTTCAGATACTCCATGGCGCGGCTGTAGCGACCGATAAACTCCCGGTAGTCCACTCCGGAACCCGCTGCCCACTGGGTATGGAGATTGTGCCCGCCAGGTCCGTGCTTGATGAAGAACTTTTCGGCTTGCGGGTACTTCTCTTCCAACAGCATTGCCATCGGCAATTCGATGCCGTGTCGATTCGCGTCTTGGGGGTAAGGACTCGTGTAGTATCCGCCACCCGGCGTCAAATGAACGAACGACGCGTCCTCCCAAATAAAGCTTTTCGGATATCCGTCCTTCGCAGTTGGAATAGCCACTTCCCTGGCGGTAGACCCCGGAATTGTCGGGTGATTCCGTGCCATGCCCGATTGGACGTTACTCTCAGGTGAGAAAGCGGCCACGCCTCCAGCATTGGATTGACCGGCAATCAGGAAGACCAGTGCAGTCCGATTCTGCCTCTTGCTCTCCATAGAGACAGACAGCAATTTGCTGCGAGGGGCCATCACGAACGCGAACTGTTCCAGTTTCACGGCGTTGAGAGAGTCGCTCTTGAAATCCAGACGTCTGATGAAGCGATTCTCAGGTGCCACGCACGCCACGAGTACCGTCTCGCCGGGCCCAAGCGTGACTTGGTAGTCTTTGGTTGCCTTATCTCGCCAAGTGTCATGGAACGTCACCGTTACGGTAACCTTCGCTGCCTTTGCCCCGCGATTGGCAAGCAGCAAACCAGCCTCGCGCAAGACGTCCTTGAAGCCGCCGTACGTGGATGTACTCTGCTCCTGGTGTTTGCCCGAAAACCTTCGACGGTAGGGCCCGTTGAAGGGCTTTGCCTCGGCAAGCGTCGGAATCTTGTTGATGAAATCGGAGGCGATCAGTTCAAGCTGGTCGATGGGCAATCCGTCCGACGAGCCGAACATCTCTTTGCGACGGGAAAGAAAAAGCGAGCGATCGCGGCTTTTGCCATAAGCCAACGCCACGCTCGCGACGGGCTTACTTAGCCCGGAGCAGTCCCAGACACCGGCGCGGTCTTCGGCGAGCGCTCGTTGAAGATCGCCCTGCCAACGTGCGGCGGACATCCCGGAAACGGGCACCTTGCTTATCGCCTTCACGTTGTTGCCGGTGGCAACAGCCACAGAGTGCTTTAACCCATCGTCCAAAAGGTCGAGCCGCCGTTCGAGTTCGAGCAGATCAAGCATCCAGGCATCGGTCGATTTGCCCGTCACTCGTTCGATCTCATAGAAATCGTCGTGGCTGGTGATCTTGGGCAAGGGAGACGAGTCATCGAGATACAGATCGACGCAAAGCCGGGCAAAGTGTTCGGCCCGATGCAAATAGGCGGCGTTTTCCGTTAGGTCATAAGCCGCAAACATCAAACCGATCGCGTCCGACATGTTCGCCCCCCAAACGGCCCACTGCACCTCCGGGTTGATGCTCATGTAGACCTCTGCGGTATCGAGCACGGCCTGATTGTAGCGTTTGCGAAGGGCCTGCGAGTCGGTGCGTTTGGCCCGTTCGTACAGCAACAGGGCCTTCTCAGCGTAGTGTTTGCGGTCCTGCCACGGCCCGCCGAGGATGTCCGGGCGCTCGGCATTGTAGTCGCCGTTGTCGCGACGGTAGCTCATCACCAGCCCGATGCGTTTTACGTCCAGCCGTTGCTCCGGCCGGCGGAAGAAATCGGCATCATTCTTGCGCCCGTATTCGCGCATCTTCTCCGCCAACTCGGGCTCCTTCTCCTCGATCAAGTCCGCACAGTCATCAAGGATATTCGCGGCGTACATGTACCCTTGGTACCAGACCCACTCCTGGTACGAGGAGCATGGCGCCATCCGGCCGGTCTTGGGATCGCGCAGGCTTTCCCAGCGATTGAGAATCGTGGCAATGGCCCGCTTGTACTCGGGGTCGGGCTTCGCCAGATAGGCCTCCGTCCAGGTGGCGATCATCGCCGCGCCGGGCCAGGGGAATTCCATGCCGCCGCCCGGTCCATGCCGATTCGAGTGCGCATGCCGATTGATGGCGCCGGTCTTCTTGTCCCGAACATAGTGATCCCACAGTCCCCCGGCGTAGCGCTGCAACGCATCGGGATTCAGCTTCCAATACGGCCAGGGCCGGTTGAACTCAAAGTTTCCGCCGCCTCCCTCTTTATTCACCTCCCAATAGGTGTGGGTGCCCCATGGGTAGAGTCCGATCTGCGTCTGAGCATTTGCCATCCACCAGGAGGCGGTCTTATCGGCCTCCTGCGCGTAACGAGGGTCGCCGGCGTCGTCGCTTAGCCGGTGCAGCAACTTCAGCAGAATCAATTGGTCAAGCGGATCGGCCTGGCCATAATTGCGATCCGAGCCGCGGCACTCGCGATCACGCTCAAAGCCCGGCATAAAGGGCTTGCGCTTTACATGAGGAAATGGCGGCCGAATCATCTTGCCGGTGTGCCGATCCATGCCGGTCACGAACAGCGGCGAAGGCTTGCCGTACACGTCGCGCCCGTGCTGAATCATGTAATCGGCATACGCCCGTACGATGGCCGAGTAGCGATAGGCCTGCTGCATCGCACGAAGCTGCTGACGCTCCGCGTCGCGCTGTGGTTCTGCTGATGCGTTTGCGGCCGCGAGGGCCACGAGCATGGAGATGACAACCGGAGCGAATATCCGGCTGGACGATTTCTCCATCTCCACGGCGGCGATTGCCCGCGCCGGGCCGGCAAACGCCGCCGCGGCCGCCGGGATCGAATCTTGGAGGAATCGACGTCGGTTGAACATGAATCGGCTCCTTTCATCAGCCGCCGAACGGGAAGCCCTTGGTCTGATGGATGACCTTGTTGCGCCGGATCCTACCATCCTTGCCGCGGGTGATGATCGGCCCTTCCCGCCAGTTGTAGACCGTGCTGACGCGCATGAGGGGCAGGTCGAGCATCAGGTGGGGCATGAACAGCGGTACCCCGTTGTTGTGCTTGCCAAGCCAGGTGTTGCCGTAGAAGTTGGTCTTTTCACTCCAGTTTGACAGGAAAGTCATGAATGTCATCGCCGTGTAGCGGTCAATCTCCTCGCCGCGATAGCTCGTCAGCTTGGGATACTGTCGGAAGATGGCCGCCAGCGGGTGCATCTGATTGAATGCCGAGCAACCGCTTCCCTCGAAGCCCGCCTGTTCGCTTGCCCCGCTGAGGTGGAAATCAATGATCTTCCTGGGGGCCGGAATCTTCCAATCGAATCGTGCGTACGTACAAAGGATCTTCATGTTGCCGCTGGTGCGGTTGACGAAACCGGCGCTCTGGCCGCCCCAATAGCCCTTGTCGGGCTGGAACTGTTTGTCGATCAGTTCCTTCACGTAGTGGTAGCTCTCGTCCTCGGGATCCTCACCTGCCATTCGCCGCTTTGCCATATGCAGATCCAGCGCATGGCCGATCCGACCGCACGCCGAATAGGGATTCTTCCGCCAGGGCAGGCTGTTGAAATACTTCAAAGCCTTCTCAAGCGTACTCAGGTCCGGAGGCACACCGCCGGGGCTGAGCGAACGGATGAATTCCTTGCCGGTTCGGGGGCGCGGCCACTCTTCATTGTTCATGAATACACGGTTGCGTATCGTCCAGTCCGCCTCTCTGTTCAGCCCGACGGTCTCCAGTTCTCCGACCCATCTTCGCAGTATCGCGCCCTCATGCTTCCGCATCTCGGATTGCGCCGGATCAAGCCACGGCGGAATGAATCCCAACGCACGCAGTTCTCCGTAGTAGGCCAGAGGATATGTGGGTGAAACGCGCGCGCCTTCATTGACATGATGTACCTTGCCGCCGGGAGAGTTGGCGAACAACCACGCCCCCTTTTGGGAGCAAGTCGCCTCGAAGAAGCTCCACGAACGCTTCAGCCGGGCGGCCATCTCGCTGAAAATGTCCTCGCAACCGACCCGCCCGGTCAGCGGCGAGACCGGCGGGGCGGCCTTGGGAAGCGCAAACACCTTCCCGACCTCCGGATCGAAGTAGTAGACGAGCTTCCGCGGCCACTGGTCGGCCGGGATCACAATGTGCGCCCGGCCGGCATGGTCCAGCGTGTTGTCCTTCCAGACGACCTCGCAGGCCGGATCCTTCTTCCACGACGAGGTAACCACCGCCGGGTAGCGGTCGATCGACTTCGTGCGGAAGGTGCAGCCATCGATCCGCAGGTCGACGAATCGGGTCTTCTTCGACTTGCCGGTGACTTGGCAGATGATCCCGCCGTTGGTCTGGCTGCCCGCAAATCGGTACATCCCGCGGACGTCCCGGATTTCGAGGTTCTTCAGATGGATATGCTCCACGTCGCCGGCGTCCTCGGCCGTCACGTAGACCGCCCGGCGAATGGCTCGGCCCTCGTCGTCCCAGCCGCCGCCGTCGGTGTTGGTGACCTGCAGGTTGCGAATCTCCCAGTGGTGCTGATTATGCAGGTGGATCGTGCTGTCGACCTTGCCCAGGCCGGCAACGACGGGATCGGCCCCGTCGCCGTAGCGGTCGATCACGATCGGTTTGCCCTCGGCGCCGGAACCTTTCGGGTGTAACCGCCCGACGAACCGGCAGCCGGCCTTCAGCAGAACCTTATCGCCGTGGATCAACTCGACGCCGTCAAGCTTCGCGAGCGACTTCCACGCGGATTGTGCCGAGGGCCCCTTATGATCGGCGCCGCCGCCGTCGGAGTCGAGGTGGTATACCGTGCCGCCGGCCGACGT
>JAUWQU010000308.1 GCA_030610965.1 Phycisphaerae bacterium | reverse complement strand
CCGTCGGCGCCCAGCCGGGATGCTTTCACACTCCCCAGCCCGCACGCGTGGCCCGGCTACCCCCGGCGAACCGGGGCAAGCTCTCTACCGGCTACCGGCTCCAGGCTACTGGCTACCGCTCCCATATTCCCCAGCCCGCATGCGTCTCTCGCCCGGCTGCGGTCCCGGCCGCTGGACCCAGTGAGCAACCCGCTCGTGAAACCAGGGACGACACCAGGGAACATGCGAACGGTCACCCGTTATCAAGTCACGGAAATGGGTGACTGTCCCCAATTTCAATTTCCCGGTGAAAGAGGGTGGAAGATGCGGGGCGCTATAGCGATCTTGGCATTGGCGGCCGCGATATCAGTCGGCTGCACGAGGCCGGCGCAGCCATTGCCGGCGCAGTCTCCCTCCCGCGGCGCAGAATCCGCCGAGAAGCTGGACCTTTACGGCGATCCGCTGCCACGGGGGGCGATCTGCCGGTTCGGGGCCGTCCGGTTCGATGTCAGCAGGGACTACAACGACGCTGTCTTTTTGCCGGACGGCACGAAAGTCCTGCTGATGAGGAAGTACGACTCCTCCTGCAACGGGATCGGCATATGCGACATGAAGACCGGCCGCATGACGGGAGTCATCAAGGGCTGTGGTCGGCATTGTGCGTTCAGCGCGGACGGCAGGACGCTGGCGGCCCTGAGCAGGGAGAGTTGCCGGCTGCTCGATCCGGCCACGTGCGAAGACGTTTGCGATCCTCTCCCGGTGGGTGCGTCCCGGCTGGCGTGGCGGCCTGACGGAAAAGCAATCGCGTTCGACACGGGCACGGTCTGGAGTTTTCCGGGCGGGGAAAGGATCGGCACATTCGCCCGGTGCAGCAGGCTGGCATTTTCACCGGACGGCAGCCGGCTGGCGGCCATGATCACGCGCGACGCCAACGGTCACGACCAGCACTCGGTCCGGCTGTACGACACCGTCAACTGGCGCATACTGTGGGACACACCGGCGCCCGCGGGCGCCGGGCCGGGAGGGGATCGTAGCCGCTACTCCGACGTGGCCTTCAGCCCGGACGGCAAGTATGCCCTGGCCGCCGCCCGCATACCCAACAATCGCAATGATAACCCCGTCTACCAGTGGCACACTCGGCTTGTGTATCTCGATGCCCGTAACGGCGACCAGACCCGGGCGTTCGAACTCGGCCAGTCATCGTCCTCCGGCCTGTTCTCCGGCGACGGGAGGTTCTTCGCCTACGAGGAATTTCTGCCCGGCGTGCCGCGATGGTTCCGGGCGACTCGGCTGCTGGCCCTGGAGGCCTGTCCAACCGGGCCCCCGCGGCCCATCCGGATCGGCGACAACTTCCCGCATCGGTCCAGCGACGTCGCGTTTTCCGCCGACGGGCGGATTCTCGCAAACCTGGCCGACGGGCGGTGCTCGTTCTGGGATACATCCGCCGGCCGGGTGCTGCACCCGGAGTTCAGTCCGCGGAAACTCTTCTACGCCCGCTTTCTGCCGGACGGCAGGCGGGCGCTCACCGTGGATTTGCGCGGCAAGGTCTCGATCTGGGATGCAACCACCGGCCGGGACGTCGCCAGCTTCGTGATCGCCGGGCGGGAGGACGAGGAAAACACGGGCCGGCAACCGCGCTTCTGCCGACTGTCGCCCGACGGCAGGTTGCTCGCGGTCCTGACGTGGTCGCGAGGCGCTGAAGTCTGGGACGTCCGGGAGTGCAAGCTGGCCTGGCGGTGCGAGCCGGCCGATCCGAACCGAATCAAACAGTTGCTCTTCAGCCCCGACGGCGGCACACTGACCGTCTACCGTTCGTACTCGACGGAGAAGTGCACGCGGTGGCGGGCTGACACCGGCCAGGCCTTGCCGCCCGGATCGCCGACTGCCAGCCAGCCCGCGCCGGCGAATCGCCAGTTGCTCTGGTGGGCCGACGCTGACCACGGTCTGCTTGCCTACTACCAGGACTCCGGGAAGTACGATATCGTTGATGCGCAGACCGGCCTGCTCGTGTGCCGGGCTCCGATTATGGGCACGGTTTCGCCGACCGGCGACATGATGATCAACCCGGACGCCTCCCAGCCTTGTCCGACAGAAACCTGGACCGGTCTGCCCCTCCGGGCGTTGGATTTCGACTTCCGGGGTATTCACAACAGCACGCGCCCGGCATATTCGGCAGACTGCATGGTTGTCGCCTTGGCCAGTTCCAAAGACGTTCACATCATGGACCTGACGACGGGCCGGATGCTCAAAGTCCTGCCCTTCGCCAACATCCGCAGCATGGACCTTGCGCCCGACAGGCGCCTGCTGACGGCGGGCAGCAACGGAATCTGCATGGTTTGGGACCTCAGCGACATCGACTGGCCGAGCCTGCCCCGCCCGGCCGGAACCGACCGGGCCTCGATGGAGGCCTTGTGGCGGGACCTCGGTTCTGCCAGCGCGGCCACTGCCCAGGATGCGTGCCTCCGCCTGGCCGGCGCCGGCGCCCCGGCCGTGGGCTTCATCATGGAACAGGTGCGATCGGATCCCGCCGAGCGGCGGCTCGCCGAGGCCATTAGGCAGCTCAACGACGACGAGTGGAAGACGCGCAACCAAGCCACCCAAACGCTCCGCGAGGCGGGTCCCGCGGCCAGGGCCATGCTCCTGGCCCTGCTGGCCCAACCAAACGCTTCGCTCGAGCAGCGTGTCCGGGCAGAGATCATCCTGGAAGCGATCCAGGCCGCCCCGCCCCTGCCGGTAAGCCTAGACACCGTCCGGCTGCTGCGGGCCACAACCGCCCTGGAGCGTATCGGCGGCGCCGCGGCCGCCAAGGGACTCGATCAGCTCGCCGACCAGCCCCACCAGCCGCCGGTCAACACGGTGGCCCGACTGGCGCGGCATCGCCTGCGGGCACATGGGCGCGACAAATAGCAGCCGTCGCCGACCCGCAGCCCGAACCGGGTGGCGCAGGTCGACGTCCGGAGCTTACAGGACTATAGGTGTTGGCTCAAGTATTGAATTGATGCAAGAACTTGCTCGCGACTCAGCTCCTAAGAATGATTGGCGGATCTATGACCATTCTGCAGCTTTCACCCATCTACAGCCCGGAGCTGTGCGGTCGGATCGGGTACTGCGACAAGAACTCCGCCGCCTACCGCGCTCCGGGTCGCCGCCGTCACGCTGAGGCCTTGGCCGGCGGCCTGCCCAGCCGCCGCACCGGCTTTGGAACCAGTTTGTCCATCAACCCTACGAAGAGTTTCTGCTGTTGGACGGCCTGGGTCCGCAGAAGCTTCTCCTCGCCAGGCAGGGGTCCGTTGTCTGTACTCAGGCCCGTTGCCCGGCCCAGGAGGATCCGCGCCTGGATAAGGGCCTCGACCGCGGCGAGAAACCGGGGACAGTCCCCGATTAGTCGCCTTGGAAATAGGTGACTGTCCCCGGTTGTCCCTACCTAGCGCTCATCGCGAGCGGGCTTGCCCGAGAACCAGACTTCCTGGACATTCATCTTGTTACTCTGCTCGTAGTGCTTCAGAGCTTCCTGTGCAGCCTTGCCGTAGGCCGAGTCAGGATTGCGCTTGGCGATGCCCTCCAGACGACGTGCCAGCGGCGCAAATGCGCGTTTGACCGAGGCCTCCGGGACCGGTCTTCTCTGCTCTGCGATTATTGTGTTGAGCCGCGCCGCGTCGGTGAAGACCTTGTAGTACAGATGCCCCAGTGACACGGCCCCACGATTCTTCGTGCTCGATATCATCTGTTTGTATTCGAGGGCTGGCTTGTCGAAGGCCTCAATGCCCGCGAACTTGCGCGACACTTCCTTCAGGCGTTCGGACAGCGTGTAGAGGTCGCCATACTGTTTGAGTTTCTCAAAATAGGCCAGTTTTGATCGGGCCATGGCGTTAATCGATTCAGCTTCAGCGGCCGCAGCCTTTGCGTAATATGAGTCGGGGTACTTTCTTGAGAACGCGCCCAATTTTCCATAATACGTGGACCATTTTCGCTCACGCGAGCGGCCGGCGACGAGTTTGAAGTAGGCCTTGCTGGTCTTGAGTTCGGACTTGCGCGGCTCCTTCGCAAAGGACGACTCGATCGGTCCCGCCACCACATCGAACGGAGTAATGCCCTTGCAGAGATTCTGATACCGGTCCAAGTGCTCGCGGAGTACCAGCACGTCCGGTTGCTTGTCCAATTCCTGGAGCTTCGCGATCATCGGTTGCACGCGATCGACGATAAACTTCTTCATCAGTTTTGCGGCGTGTGCATCCTCTTTGTTCGCGTCAATTGTGGCCGCATTCCGGTTGAGATGTTTGAAGGCCTTCGCTAGCTTTCCATCTCTCATCAACTTGTAAGCGGCAGATGTGTCGGCCGAAAGATTCCTCGGGCTGACCCCCGCCATGCCTTCGTACATGAAGAGTCGTGCTTTGGCTGCAGCCATCATGATCCCTATCGCACCGTTCATGAGATGATCAGCCCCCAACTTTATATCACCGCCGGCAGCCGCCATGTCCCAATAGATGGCACGGTTATCAGGGCCTCGCGTCAAAACAATGAACCACTTCCAATAGTCCATATACTCGCGATAGGCTTTCTTGTTTGTTCGGTATAGCGCAATGCTTGACCTGTAGAACGGGGTGATCGTAACGCCATGATTGAACATGACCGAGCCAAAGTTATTCTTGTCTTCCAGAAACGTCCCTAGTTTCTTGAGATTGTCGTCACGACGACGACCCTTGGGAGCACAACTCAATGCCAGCATGGCGTTCGATACACGCGGATGTGATTGTGATCCACCACCGGGCCCACAATAACCCATGCCTCCGTTTTTGCCCGTAGCACGTTTTATATGGTAAGTCACTCCATCCCAATACTTCATGGGAACATCAAGACCCGCAGAAGAAGCCATTGCCCAGAAGTAACCAATCCCCGCTGTGGTTACCGTCATCTTGTAGACTGTCTCCTGCGCGTCCATGTTAGGATTTATGTAGTGACCAAACGTGCCGTAGTAATAGCCATTCTTATTCTCCATCCGGTTATACATGGACGCAGTGGTATGACCGATCATCCAATTGATTTTAGGGAGCACGCTCTTATCGCCTGTGAGGATGTAGTACTCAGAAAGAAACACCCCAATGAAATCCGCTCCCCACGTACTACCCCAACCCGTCATGCCCCAACTGGAATTCACTCTGGCGTCTGCACAACGTTTAACGGCGGGCATATATTTCTTGTCACCATGCCCCATCAGCGCTAGCCCTACTACGGAACTGCCCAAATCACCACATTGGGCCGGCCAAGTGCCATTCTTCTCCGTCGCAAGCAGATGGTTGCAAATCGAATCGAAATACTTCATCGATTTGGGACAATTGAAAGGATACGTAGGGCCAAACCCGCCTGCGTCAGGAGGAAGCTGGATTTCGATGACCATATTCTCCTTGATCCCCTTCCCTTTCACGCCGCGCCGAACCATCAGCTTGAGGAGTCCTTTTCTGTTCGCTTCGCTGTCCTCGATTGCCAAGCCAAGATCCCTGAACGCCCCGCTTCGGCCTGCACTGGAACTCCAGTCAATCGGGGTGAGAGCCTTGCCATTCACTCCGTAAATGACATCGCCAACTTTCAAACCGCATTTGTGACCCGGCGCATTCTTAATCAGATTGACGACCGTAAGCTCAGGCCATGCACGCTCCTCTT
>JAUWQU010000030.1 GCA_030610965.1 Phycisphaerae bacterium | reverse complement strand
GGGCTGCTCACGCACATCAAGGAATCCAAGCCTTCCCGACTGCCGTCGATGTTCGGCGAGGCGGCGACGGTTACGCTGACGCCCGCCATGCCCGGTGGGACGATCCGGTACACGCTCAACGGGCGCCAACCGAACTCGGACTCGACGGCCTATACCGGCCCGATCACACTTACCGACACCGCCCGGATCACCGCGCGATTCTTCGACGCGGGGGGCAAGGCTCGCGGGGCGGCGTGGGGCCGGGCGCTGAAGAAAGTGGACTACCAGGAGACCCTCACCACCGGCAAGCCGGTCACCGCATCGAAGGGCGTGGGCACGGGCCACGGGCCGGAACAGGCCGTCGACGGGCTGATCGACATCGACAGATTCTGGGGCTGCGGCGGGCCGGCCCCGCAGTGGTGGCAAGTGGATTTGGGCAAGGCCTTCAAGCTCGGGGAGGTCCACGTGTTCCCGTATTGGGACGGGCGACGGTACTACCAGTACACGGTGGAAGTCTCCACGGATGCGAAGAAGTGGACCGAGGTAGTCGATGGGCGAAAGAACACCGCCCCGGCGACACCGCAGGGCCATCGCCACCAGTTCAAGCCCACCCTCGGCCGATTCATCCGCGTCACCATGCTGAAAAACAGCGCCAACCCCGGCCTGCACCTGGTGGAGGTGCGGGCTTTCGAGGCGCCGGACACCCATGGTGCCGGAAAAAAATGAAGAAAGAGAGGCAGGTATGCATTGGAACGTGATGGTAATGACAATTGCTCTCTGCGCCGGCGGCTTGAGCCTTTCGGCCAGTGCCGCGAGTCCTAAAACCCCCGAAGGCCTGCTGCTGGCGGACAGCGGCCGATCGGGCTACCGGATTGTGCTGGCCGACGATGCCTCGCCCGGCACCAAGTGGGGCGCCGGGGAGCTGCAGCGATGGCTGAAGGAGATGACCGGGGCGACGCTGCCGGTCGTCTCGGACGCCCAGCCGACGGGGGATCACGACATTATCCTGGGCGACAACAAGCACCTGGCCGCGCTGGGCGTCAAGATCGACTTTGCCTCACTCGGCACCGAAGGCTATGTCCTGCGGACGGCGGGCAAGCACCTCATCATCGCCGGCGGCGAGGCCCGGGGCACCATGTACGGCGTCTACGGCCTGCTGGAAGAGCACCTGGGCTGTCGCTGGTTCACGCCCCAAGTGAGCCGAATCCCCAAGGCCGACCGCCTCCTCGTCCCGCCGCTGGAGGAGACGAAAAAGCCGTCCTTCGAGTACCGCTCCAACTTCGTCCGCGACTGCTGGAACGGCCCGTGGACGGCCCGTAATCGCCTAAACGGAGACAGCCAGTCCGGGCACCTGACGGGCGAATACGGCGGGGGCGTGAAGTACGGCCCCGGCGACCGGGGGCACAGTTCCCTGCATCTGGTGCCGCCGCACGCGCACTTCAAGAATCACCCGGAGTACTTCGTGCTTCGCGGCGGCAAACGCGTGCCGAGCGAGATATGCTGGACCAGCGAGGGCGCGCTGAAAGTCGCGATTGCACAGGTCCGCGCCGACATGAAGGCCCACCCGGAGGCCACCGTGTTCGCCGTCTCGCAGATGGACGGGCGCGACTGGTCGTGCGAGTGCGACAACTGCGCCGCCCTGGCCAAGGCCGAAGGCACGAAGATGGGGCCCGTGCTGACGTTCGTCAATCGCGTGGCCGATGCGGTCAAAGACGAGTACCCGCAAAACGCAGTCATCACCTTCGCTTACAACTGGACTCGCACCGCCCCCAGAACCATCAAACCCCGGCCGAACGTGATTATCTTCCTGTGCAACCTCGAAAACTGCTTCCTGCACCCGCAGGCCACGTGCGATAACCCGGCCAACGTGGACTATGTCAAGCAACTCAAGCGTTGGTCGGTCATCTCCAGCCGTCTGTGGGTGTGGAACTACGAGACCAACTTCCACCACTACCTCGTACCGTTCCCCAACTACCACACCTGGGCGCCCAACTACCGGTTCTTTCACAGCAATAGCGTCACCGGGCTGTTCACCCAGGACGACTACCAGAACGTCAATGGCGAGTTGGCCGGCTTCGGCGGGTACGTGCGGGCAAAACTGCTGTGGGACGTCAACTACGATGCCGACAAGGCCATGAACGAGTTCCTTGAGGGCGTCTACGGCAAGGCGGCCGGGCCGATCCGGGAATACATCGACATGCTGGTGGACAAGGTCACGCGAGAGAATATCCACTCGCGAGTCTACGGGATGTACCCGTGGCCGTACCTCACCGAGGAGATCATGGACCGCGCCGATAAGCTCTGGGAGCGAGCCGAGGCGGCCGTGAAGGATCAGCCGGAGGTGCTCCAGCGGGTCCGAATCGCACGGCTGAGCCCCGATTACGCGATCATCGAGCATCAGCGCCGCAAAGCGAAGGTGGACAAGACGCGGATCGACCACGAGCACTTCCTGTACGCCACGGATAACGAATCGCTCGATCGGCGGATCCGC
The DNA here is from genome assembly GCA_030610965.1 of Phycisphaerae bacterium. GTDB lineage: Bacteria > Planctomycetota > Phycisphaerae > SM23-33 > SM23-33 > JAUWQU01. The sequence continues at coordinate 9,723 of JAUWQU010000030.1, read as the reverse complement.
CGGTTCCTCGACCTGGCCCCCAAGGCGGGCATCGTGACCTTGCGCGAGGGCTACTATGCGCTGAACTCGAACATCCGCGACATCTCCCTGACGCCGTTGCCGCCGGCCCGACCGGGAAAACTGGTATCCGGACTGGCGTACTCTCACGCGGCGGGCGACTGGAAAAGCGTGCTCGATTTCGACTGGATGCTCAACGCCAAGCGAGGCACGGCGGCGGCGATGACACTTCGGCCAGAGTGGAAGCCAAAGGGCTTCGGCGTCAACTACCGTGGCTACCTTCGCGTGCCGCGAAACGGGGTATACACCTTCGGCGTGCGGTCAGCCGGGGCGAGCCACTTGTACATCGGCGGCAAGAGCGGGCAGTTCTGGCGGGACAACCTGCTGGTGGTGGACAATAAGGCGGCGATTCCGGAGGCCGAAGCGACCGGCACTCGGCCGCTGGCGGCGGGAATGCACAAGATCCGCCTGTCGTTGGCCCAGCCGCCGGACGGGGGCGACGTGGTCGTCTCCTGGGAAGGGCCGGGCATCGATAAACAACCCATTCCTGCCGACGCGCTGTTCCGCGACGCCGCCGGCCCAGCCAAGGAGGCAGCCTCCCTGCCGGCCCCGGCCAAGGCGAAGCTGAAGGCGTACTTCCGCTTCGAAGACGACGCGGCCCGCCACGGCCAGGCTGTGACCGAGGCGACTGGCGCGATCACCACGGCGAAATTCAACAGCGTCGTCGAGGCGCAGATGCACTGGACGCACGCCGCACGCCACGGCTGCGCCGTTCGATTCGGGCGCAGCGGCATCACGCTCGGAGCCGATGGCGACAAACTGCTCAACGCGCTGGACGGCGACTTCACCGTCTGCGCCTGGGTCAAGCCGGACACGCGGAACCGCAACGAGTTCCCCATCCTCGCCCCCGCCGGTTCGGCGCCGTGGGGACTGTCGCTGGAAGACGGCACGCTGGCGCTGAAGACAAGCCACGGTGTCTATTCCGTCGCCCCAGCCGAGACGGGCATCGTGCGAGGCCGGTGGCACCACGTGGCGGTAACCTTCGCGGAGAACACACCCGGCAAGGCCTACGAGGTGAGGTTCTACGTCAACGGCAAGCTCGTGGGCGAGCCGAAGAAGGGCGCCTTCCGGGGCAGCGGCGCCGGCCGGACCTGGGCGATCGGCAAGCGATGGCCCCCTAACCCCGCCCTCACCGGTGCTGCCCAGATGGACGAACTGCGAATCTACGAGGGGCTGCTGACGGCAGAGGAAATCCGGGCCATGGTGCCCGAGTTGTGAATCTTCGTCATGGCGAAGATTGGCGGTACGGTTTGCCCGCCCGGTACAGCGACAGTCGGCCACGGATTTCCTCGGCCAGAGCGGCGTCGCCGGCTTGCTCCGCCAGTGCCAGAGCTTTGCCGGCCGTTTCGACGGCCAAGGGGTATTGCCCGGCGTTGGCGCGGGCGGCGGCGAGGGTGTCCAGCATCCACGGATTCTTCAGGCCCACCACCTCGATCGCACGCTCAGCCAGGGCCACTGCCTGCTCGCCGTTGCGCAGCCCGGCGGCCGGATGCGTGGCGTAAAGCCAAGCCAACGTGTTCAGAGCCATCGGCCAGCGCGGCTCGATCTCAATCGCGCGGCGGAAACGCGCTACCGCGGCGGTCACTTGCCCGGTCCGCCGCAACGCCCGGCCGAGCCGATAGTGCGCCCGGGCCCAATCCGGGCGGGCTTCGGCATCTTCCTGGAGCCGGGCCATTGCCTGTGCCTTGGCGGCCAGGTCGCTGAGGGTCGCCTTCAGCGTGTACGGGTGCTTGGCGAAGTTGCCGTCGAGCTCCACAGCCCGGCGGAAGTGTTCCCGCGCCGGGGCGACCAGTGCCAACCGGTAGTTGGCCTCGGCCAACAGGTAATGCGTGGCGGCCGAGCCCGGGTTGACCGCCAGGGCTTTCTGCAAGGAGGCGACGGCTTCCTCGAACAGCCCCTTCTCGTGCAGAGCCCGGCCAAGATTGAACAGCGCGGGGCCGTTGCCATCCTTGGCGGCCGCCGCCTTGCGAAAGGCGGAAATGGCCTCGTCGAGCCGACCCGATTCACTGGCCAGGCGCCCTATCAGCATGTGCGCCTCGACCAGATCGCCTTTGAGCCGGACGGCCTCGCGGAGGGCCGACAGGGCTTCGTCGATCTTTCCCTGCCTGGCCCGAGCCTGGCCCAGGTAGTAGTGGGGATCCGCCGCGTCAGGCTCCAGTTCAACCGCGGACGCCAGATGCCCCTCCGCGTCGGCCGGTCTGTTCTCGGCCAGCAGGATCTTGCCGAGCTCGAAGTGCCCCAGCGCATAGCCCGGCTGAACCGATAGGGCCTCTTCGAACTCCTCGATCGCCTGATCGGCCTTGCCCATCTTGAACAGCGACACACCGATGCGCCTGTGGGCATCGGCAAAGCCGGGGTATTGCTCCAACACCTGGCGAAACTCCGCGATCGCCTCGGCCCACATTTTCAGCCGGGCCAGCGCCTTGCCCAGGTTCAGATGCCAGTCGGTCTCATGCGGGTAGCGCGCCAGCAGCACCCGCCACTGTTTGACGGCCGGGTCGTACCGGCCGCGATAGAACTCCAGGTCCGCAAAACTGCTCCGCATCAACAGATCGGCCGGCCGCCGAACGAGTGCGCGTTCATACTCCTCGGCCATCCGCTCGAGACTCTCGGGCGACAGGGCCGCTTCCAGCCGGTTCATCTCCTTCTCGGCCCGCGCGCCCCGCTTAGGCGGGAACGGTGGCCGAGAGGTCATCATGTGAATCCCGGCGGCGCTGTGGAAACGGTCGAAGTCCGTGAACAGCAGCGCCTCGGCGCAGCGCAGCAGAGACGGCGCGGCCACGTTCTCGCCCGCCGACCGCCGGACCTCAGCAGGCAACAGTCGCCCCACTTGCTCGAAGATGGCGGCAGCCAACGTGTAGTTGCCGAAGAAGTTCAGATGCACGTGCTCGTACAGCACCTCCCAGCCCGGCATCCCCTCCGGCCCGTCCCCGGCGGCGCCCAGGATCTGTTCGCCATCGACCAGATGCACGCCGCGGGCAGACAACTCGTCGGCCACCTCGCGGACGATCCGGTTGATCTGCGTGTCGGCGCGCAGGCGAATAGCGTCAAGGTCCCTGGCGCGGGTCAAATGCCGGCGCGCCTGGTCGTGCTCCCGAAGGGCCATCAGACAGCGCCCCATACGGAAGTGCAACTGGGCGCGGCGATCATCAATCTTGGCGGCGGACCGGTATCGGTCGATGGCGTCGCCGTAGCGGCCGGCCTCCTGCTGCGCGACGCCTTGGCTGTAGAGCTCATCCCAGTGTGCCTTCTCCTCTTTCGACAACCCCGCCCCATGCACCGAGCTGAAGGGGGCGCAGTCCTTGATGTTGGTCGCAACGGTCGAAAGGATGATGTCGACTCCGTCGCGGCGAGCCCGGCCGCAGATGTCGATCAGGTTCGCCCGGTAGTTGTCGTACACAGTCTTCAGTCGCGGGTCGTCCTCGGTCAGGCGGTTTTCCAGGAACATCGCCAGCCCTCCCCACTCCTTCCGCGCCTTCGGGCCTTCCCCTCCAACGGCGCGAATGCTGTTGCCCAGCAACTGCCCCGTGCGAGTCGAACGCAGGAAGATGCTGGCGCGTATCGCCCCGCGAGAGGGATTGTAGCCGCGGAAGACTGTCCCGGGCCCGTACGGGCCGATCACCTCGTTGTTGCCCAGGTAGACGATGTACATATCGCTGTCGAAATCTGCACAGTCACCGATGATCGAAAGGACCACGTGCGAGTTTATCGCCGTCACGGCCGTGTTGATCACCTCGAACCGCGTCCCGGGATACCGCTGGTTGAGCATGACCTCCAGAATCCGCGCGAAGCTGAATGCCGACTCGGGCGTGCCCTTGGCGGCCGAACCGCCCAGGACAAAGATCCGGTAGGCGCCCTCGGGTTTCTCGGCCGACAGGATTGTCGGAATCGGGTTGCGGCTCAACTCCGGACCGAAGAAGCGCCAAGCAAACCGGGGGTTGGATTGGTAGGCCTTCCCGTCCTCGGACCGGATGAAGTAAGAGGTGTCGTAGCCGTAGTCACAAATCCACAGCCCCAGTTCCAACACCGACAGAAACAGTGTCGGCGCCAGAATGGCCATCAACAGCCGTGCCACCCACTTCCGCCATCCCGTCAGGCGCGGCCGGGCCTCGGCTTCCCCCGGGCCGGTCGATGGCGCCCGGTTCGGCCTGTCTTCAGAATGGTGTTTATTGCTCCTCATCTGACCACACGTTCGCCGGTAATCTCACTGACGTTGCGGCCCGGCACCCAACACGGCGCCATGCCGACGAGTGCCCTCGCCGTTGCCCGCAAGGCCCGCCGGCTACCCACAGTGTAAAGCATCGCGTGGCCTATGACAGGGCATGAGTTTCAGATTTTGGATGTGAACTCCGGGAAAACGCGGTATATTCATGGTGCTCGATAGCTTGAGAGGATCGCAATTTACCCCTGTGCCCGTGGTCGTAAGTTAGGGCGCGCTGCCGATCGCATGTGCGGCGTCGCAATAGCTGACTCACCCCGCGCTCTTGGAGGCATTGCTCATGAAGCCCGACCTGCTCACTAAATGGATTTCTGCCCTTGCGGCTGCCGGTGTGTTGATCCTGTCGGTCGCGGTGACCGGCGCGACGGATTACAGTTGGACAGGTGGGGTCAACGGCAATTGGGCCGAATCGGGCAACTGGAACACCCCCGGCGGATTCCCCGATAACGCGCTCGACACGGCCACGCTCGCAGGTACCAACCATCCCGCAGTGGATCTCGGCGGGGCGACACGATCCGTTGGCACGCTGACGTTCAACACCACCGCGTCGACCGCCTTCACGGTCGGCAACGGCACGCTGAACCTGGCCGTCGGCGGGTCGATCGTCAAGGCGGCCACCGTCAGCAACAACAGCAGCACGGTTTCGGCCGCGGTGAACCTCCTCGGCGATGCCACGTTCACCAACAATAACTCTTGGGTCCAAAATGCCAAGATGTTGCAGGTCACCGGCCTCATCACCGGCAGCGGCACACTCACCATCACCGGCACGGGCAGCGGCGGCGTTCAGCTCGCCCGGGATAATTCCGCGACCTTCACCGGGGCCGTCCAGGTGAACAGCGGCATGCTTCTGCTGTCCAACGACAAGGCCCTGGGCGACACGGCGACCGGCACCACCGTCAACGGCGGCGAACTGTGGCTCGCCTACGGCGTTCGCACCCCCGAGGCCTTTACGATCGCCGGGGACTCCCGCCAGTCGAACCTCGGGGCCAGCGGCATCTCCGGCGATGTCCGGGTCAACAGCGGCGTCACCTGGGCGCTCGATACCGGCGGCGGCAATGCGCTTGCCCTCAGCGGCTCGCTCTCCGGCCCGGGCAATGTGGTCATGAGCGAAGGCAACATCACTTTCAGCGGATCGACCGACAACACGCTGAGCGGCACGATCTCGCACAGGTCCAATCGCGGCGACGCGATGGATGTCGTGTACCTGAACAAGACGGGTGGGGCGACGGCCATAGCCGGCGACCTGGAGCTGCGGAACCAGGCGGTCCTCCTGTGGAGCCGGGACCACCAGGTCGCCGACACCTCGAAGGTCACGCTGGGCGGAGGCACGCTGAAACTCAACAACCACAGCGAGACAATGGGCCAGTTGGTCCTGACGGGCAGTTCGAACATCGATCTGCCCGGCACGGCCAACACGCTGCATTTCGCCGACAGCCGCGCCGCGAACTGGACCGGCACGCAGGTGCTGATCAAGAACTGGTCCGGCAGCGCTACCGAAAATGTCTACGTCGGCAGCAGCGCCTCGGCCCTGACCGTCGCCCAACTGGCGAAGGTCGGGTTCCCGAACCCTGCCGGCCACACGACGGGGCTGTATCACGCAACGATTCTCGACACCGGCGAGGTGGTCCCGGCCGCGAAGGTCGTCCCGGCCAGCCCGCCGTTTGACTTCTCCGACACGGCAATGGCCGCCCGCGAGGCCGTCTACGCCAGCAACGGGCGGGCGGAACTCGCCGGCGCGGGCACGCCGCTGAAGGCGGGGCAGAAAATAAGCGTCTTCGGGGACTCCATCACCTGGCTGAACGGGTACGTTTCGGCCATCCAGGCGGCATTGAACGGCGGCGCCGGCACGAGTGCGATGGGAGTCCAGGTGATCAATCGCGGCATCAATGGGGGCACCGCGGCGGATATCCGCGACGGCAAGGGCAGTTCGGCGTATCCGGGCAGCAGCGCCCAGGGATCTTTCGCCAACGTGATCGCCGCCGACGGAAGCGACATCGCGGTCGTGTACATCGGCATCAACGACATCTGGTGGGCCGGCACGACCGAGCCCGCGTTCCGCCAGGTGCTGCGGGACATTGCCGATGCCGCCAACAGCGCGGGCGTCGAATTGGTCCTGGCGACGCCCTCGGTCTACCAGGAAAGGCCCGACGGCACCAACCCGAAAGATGCGGCGATCGACAGGTTCTCTCAGATCGCGCGGGACGTGGCGGCCGAGAAGAACGCGACGCTGGTGGACCTGCGAGAGGTGTACATCGCCTACGAGCAGAACAACAACTGGGCGTTGGACCTCGACGGGTCGCTGCACTCGGTCAGCAGTGGCATTCTTACCTATGACGGGGTTCACCCGAACGCCAAGGGAGTGGCCCTGCTGGCCGACCACATCGCCGAAGGCATCCACGAAGCGGCCATCCCCGAGCCGGCCACAGTGTCACTGCTTCTGCTGGGCGGGCTGGCGCTGCTGCGAAGACGGCGATAGCCGGCGCCGAAGGTAACGGGCCTCGCCGGCCGAGGCCTTGCCTCCGCCCGTGTGGAAACGCGTTGGCCAAGCAGTCCGGACCCCGGATTCGGCTTTCCCAACGCGCCGCATCGAGTACACTCACTGCAAATGCCCAGCGATCCCGATGTACGTCGGGACGCCGGCAGAGCCAATCCGGGAAAGGCCGGGCAATGAGGAGTTTTCGATGAAGCTTGCATCCCTATGTCTGGCGAGTTGGCTGATTCTTGTCGTCGGGCCCCGCGGGTTCTCCGGCGCAGCGGTTGCCTCGGGGGCCTCGGCCTCGGGGATCGCTCCGGCGATCATCCCGACGCCCAAGTCGCTGAAGCTGACCGGCGGCGATCTGCGGATCGGCGCGTCGGACCGGGTCGTCTACGAGCAGGCCGAACTGGCGCCGCTGGCGACGATCCTGGCCGGGGATATCCGGCGCATCCACGGTGTGAGGCTGGAGACGTGTCGAGCGACCGACGCGCCGACGGGCGGCATCCGTCTGCGGCTGGTCCACGGCGACTCGCGCGTGAGGGGGCTCGACGCGTACCGCGTCGTCGTCGACAGCGGTGTGCTCGTGGCAGGGGAGAACTACAACGCGGTAGCGCTCGGCATGATGACCGTGCTGCAGGCGATGCGGAAACAGGGCGACGGGCTCCTAGTCCCACGGATGACCGTCTTGGACGATGCCGACCGCGCCTTCCGCGCCCTGCAGGTGGATATCAAGACCGGGTATCACTCCCCCGATTGGGTCAAACGAGCGATCGACCTGGCGAGATTCTACAAGGTCCGCTTGCTGGAACTGCACTCGGCCGAGTCGATGTGGATCGGCTGCACGCTCGAATCGAGTAACGCCGTGCCTCTCGACATCCGCCGCCGGAACCTGCTGTGGACCCGGAAAGAAATGGACGAGGTGATCGCCTACGCCAAGGCGCGCGGGGTATTCCTGTTTCCGCACAACGAAAGCACACCCCGGTTCGTCGGAATGAAAAAGGCCCTCACCAGCGATTTCAACTCCGCCGACGCGCTGGCCGGCTACATGGACGAAATCGACGGCAAAGGCGCCTACGAGGTGACCGGCAGCATCCCCGACAAGGCGGACGATCGCTTCTGGAGCTTCATCAAGATCGTGACACAGCGTTCGTACGATCAGTTCGCCGCGGGCTGGCCAGGCGGCGTCTTGCCTTACTACCACATGGGCCCGGTATACGGTGAAGGCGGCACGAGCCCGGCCAATGCGGCGCGCATCCTGGGGTGCCTCAAGCAGAAGAATCCCAAGATCAAGCTGATGTTCTGGTGCGGCCCGCGCGCCAACGACCCGGCGCTGGCGCCGCACAAGGACAACATCACCGTCGCCTTCTACAGCAGCCGCTGGGGCGGTCGGCCGCAGGATCTGGTCAAGGCCGGCTACGAGATCGTCAACGTTTCGTGGACGCCGCTGTATATCCTGCCGGGCACCCGACACAAGGCTCGCAAGCAGGGCAAGTGGATCTTCGATGAATTCCAGCTCTATCGACTCGGAGACGAGGGCACGCCCGACTCGCCAAGCCGAAAGGTGAACGACTGCTCGCCATGGGCGGACAAGGTCGTCGGCAGCATGTTGCCGACATGGGAGTTTCCTAACGCCCACCACATCGAAGGTCACCTGGAAATGATTCTGCCGTGCATTCCCTTCTACGCCGAGCACGCCTGGAACGTCCGGCCGTACCCGTACCCAAAGGGCGCCTGGGAGAAGGCCGCCGCCGCGTCGGCCCGGCTGGCGCCGCTGGCGCTGCAGATCGTCCGCGAGCCCCGGCCGCCTGGGCCCCCGAGCGACGTGACGGCCACGCAAGGGCTGCATCCGGGCGCCGTGGAAGTGCTCTGGGCCGCGGGGGACAACCACCCGCAGTCGTTCCGGGTGTGTCGCGCCGAAAGCGACAACCCATCCAAAGCGCAGCCGATCTCCAAGGAGATCCCTGCCGCCTGCGTTACGAAGCTGAACCGCTTCCGAGACACGACGGTCAAGGCGGGCACGCACTACTTCTACTGGGTCAGGAGCGCCAATCCGTATGGGCCTTCGGAGTTCGCCCGCTCGGCCGAAGGCTGGACGGGCGAGGGCATCGAGACGGCCGAGGCGTACGAGCCGTTCGACTACGATGCCGGCGCGTCGATCGACAAGCTCAACGGCTCGACGGGGTGGCAGACGCCTTGGCTTGTCAAGGAGTCCAACGGGTCGTTGACGATCAACCCAAAGGGCCTCAGCTACCCCGGCCTGAAGACGACCGGGCGTTCGCTCCGGTTGCATCCGACCGATGCGGACGAGAAGGACCGCCGCCGTCCGCCACACGTGCGTATCCTGCGAACGCTGGCCAGGCGGTTCGGACAGGACGGCACGCAGCTTTGGTGCGGTTTCCTCCTGCGGGGCGAGAAGGTGGGAATAGGCGACGTAGCCATTCATGCGGGCCGGACAAGCGTCGGCAAGACCTGGGGGAATCGCTTGTCGGTCTACACGGATCGGGCCGGGGCGATGGAGGCGAAAAAAACCTACCTGGTCGTCGTGCGGTACACGTACCACAAAGGCCACGATCTGATTCACATGTGGATCGACCCGGTCCCTGGCACGCAGCCGGCCGATGAGGACGCCGACGTGATCACCCGCCGGTATGACAATCCGCAAGACAACACGTTTGGCATACGCATGCAGCCGTATGGGCTGGGCGTCTACGACATCGATGAGATCCGTTTGGGCAAGAAGTACGAGCACGTGGCCCCGGTGGCGAAGTAACCGCGACCGGCCAAGGCGGTTGAGAATGCGGACACCGCCCGGGGCGCGGGCGATAGTACAGTGACTGACATTTCTGCCGGGCGGTGCATAAGTATATCTTTTTCAAGCTGATACTATTATTTCCCCGCCGGGAGTTTATTGGATGGCCCCGTCCAGATTACATGCCGCGGGAGGGGTAATTCTATAACATATTGCAAATAA